>NZ_JBSGZN010000012.1:0-185182 GCF_053611025.1 Streptomyces sp. NPDC054842 | reverse complement strand
GGGGCCCGGGGAACTCCCCGGGCCCCGTCGCCGTGTGTGCGGCGTGTACCGGCGCTCAGGCCAGGCGGCCCACCGCCGCCGCGATCCGCTCGTCCGACGCGGTCAGGGCCACCCGTACGAACGTGTCGCCCGCGGGGCCGTAGAAGTCGCCGGGGGCCACCAGGATGCCGAGGCCGGCGAGGTGGGCGACGGTGTCCCAGCAGGACTCGTCCCGCGTGGCCCACAGGTACAGGCTCGCCTCGCTGTGCTCGATGCGGAAACCGTGCCCGAGGAGGGCGGCGCGCAGGGCCGTGCGCCGGGCCGCGTAGCGTTCGCGCTGCTCACGGACGTGGGTGTCGTCGCCGAGCGCGGCGACCACCGCCGCCTGGGTCGGCGCGGACGTCATCATGCCGCCGTGCTTGCGGATCTGGAGCAGCGGGCCGAGGACGCCGGGGTCACCGGCGAGGAACGCGGCGCGGTAGCCCGCCAGGTTCGACCGCTTGGAGAGCGAGTGGACGGCCACGATCCCCTCGTACGAGCCGCCGCACACGTCCGGGTGCAGCACCGAGACCGGGTCGGCCTCCCAGCCCAGTTCGAGGTAGCACTCGTCGGAGAAGACCAGGACATCGTGCTCCCGGGCCCAGGCGACGATGCGGGTGAGCTCGTCCTTGGCGAGGACGCGGCCGGTCGGGTTCGACGGCGAGTTGAGCCACAGGAGCTTCAGGTCCGTGGGGTCCAGCTCGGTCGGGTCGTCGTAGACGACGTGGTCCGCGCGGGCCAGCCGGGCGCCGACCTCGTACGTCGGATAGGCCAGGCGCGGGTAGGCGACCTTGTCCCCGGGGCCGAGGCCCAGCTGGGTCGGCAGCCAGGCCACGAGCTCCTTGGAACCGACGACGGGAAGCACGTGGCGGTGCGTGACGTCCCGCGCGCCCAGCCGCCGCTCCACCCAGCCCGTGATCGCGTCGCGCAGCTCGGGGGTGCCCCACACCGTGGGGTACCCCGGCGAGTCCGCCGCGGCGACCAGAGCCTTCTGGATCAGCTCGGGCACCGGGTCGACCGGCGTGCCGACGGACAGGTCGACGAGGCCGTCCGGATGAGCGGCGGCCGTCGCCTTGTAGGGCTCCAGCTTGTCCCAGGGAAACGTGGGAAGCCGGTCGGAGACTGCGGACACGGGCTCGGGCTCACTTTCTCGTACGGACGGCCCGGGCCGGCGGGCCGCCCTCACGGCGGGTGCGGACGGACCGCGCGCCAAACACCTCGGTCCCGCACGGCAGC
Source organism: Streptomyces sp. NPDC054842 (assembly GCF_053611025.1). Lineage (NCBI taxonomy): Bacteria > Bacillati > Actinomycetota > Actinomycetes > Kitasatosporales > Streptomycetaceae > Streptomyces > Streptomyces sp. NPDC054842. The sequence goes on along the minus strand of NZ_JBSGZN010000012.1, from coordinate 183,928 downwards.
GAGGCCGTACGGGACCGGGGCGGCGCGATCCGGGCCGCTTACTGGTTCTGCGGCGGAAGCGCTGCGACGAAGGGGTGGTCGCGCTCGATCAGTCCCAGCTTGCTGGCACCACCGGGCGAGCCGAGCTCGTCGAAGAACTCGACGTTCGCCTTGTAGTAGTCCTTCCACTCTTCCGGAGTGTCGTCCTCGTAGAAGATCGCCTCGACCGGGCACACCGGCTCACAGGCTCCGCAGTCGACGCATTCGTCCGGGTGGATGTACAAGGACCGGGAGCCCTCGTAGATGCAGTCGACCGGGCACTCCTCGATGCACGCCTTGTCCTTGACGTCGACACAAGGCTGCGCGATGACGTAGGTCACGCTGTCGTTCCTCCTCGATAGGGCGCTGGCGGGCCTCCTCAGGCTCCGCCGCCTGGCGCGCGGGAGCGCGGCGTCGTCGATGCCCGCCCCTAGTATCTCCGTTCCTGGGCATGATCCGAACAGGAGGGGTGAACTGACCTGTGGAAATCTCCGCGGCCGGCCGCCTTGAGGTCCGCATCACCGCTGCTGACGTGGGCAAACGCGTCTCCGTGCGACGCTTGAACGAGGACGGAGACACGGAAGAGAAGTTCACCGACACGGTCGGTGTTCTCACATCATGGGACGACGGTGTGCTGCTGATCACACGACGCACCGGCGAAAGCGTCCGCATTCCGGAATCCGCGCTGGTCGCGGGCAAGGTCGTGCCGTCCGCTCCGGCGCGGCGGCGGGGCCCCGCGGCCTCGTACGGGGAGCTGGCGCGGATCGCCGCCAGGGCCTGGCAGCCGGTCGAGCGCGAGCCGCTCGGCGAGTGGGAGCTGCGCGCCGCCGCCGGGTTCACCCGGCGCGCCAACTCCGTCCTGACGCTCGGCGATCCGGGCCGCCCGCTGGACGGGGCGCTGGCCGCCGTCCGCGACTGGTACGCCGTCCGCGGGCTGCCCGCCTACGTCCAGACGGCGACCGGGGCCGAGGGCACCCAGGAGCTGCTGTGCGCCGAGCTGGAGGCGCGCGGCTGGGCGCGTGAGGTGACGGCCGAGGTGTGGACCGGGGCGCTCGCGCCGGTCGGGGACCGGGAGGCCCCCGGGGTGCTGCTGTCCCGGGACGCGGACGAGGCGTGGCTGAGCCGCTACCGGCGCAAGGGGCTGAGCGACGTGGCGCTGCGCGTGCTGGGCAGTGGTCCGTCCGTGTGGTTCGCGACGGTGCCCGGAGAGCCGGGTGAGCCGCCGGCCGCCATCGGGCGGTGCGTGGTGGACGGGCGGTGGGCCGGTTTCGCAGCCGTCGAGGTCGACCCCGCGTACCGGCGGCGGGGGCTGGGGACGGCCGTGATGGCGGCGCTCGCCCGGCGCGCGCTGGACGAGGGCGCCTCGGCGGCCTGGCTCCAGGTGGAGGCCGCCAACGCGGACGCACGGGCGATGTACGCGGGGATGGGCTTCGCCGCGCACCACGCCTACCACTACCACCGGGCACCGGAGCCGGCGCGGGAACAGTCCGCGCCGCCCGACGGCCCTCGTCGGCGCGCCTGAGAGGACCGGAGACTGCCATGCGTCCCCCTCATCCCCCGGAGCCGGAGCGAGCCGCCGAGGTGCGGCGCCGGTTCGCCGACGAGGCCCGCTCCGAGCGGCCCGATCTCGCGCTGCTCTGCCTGCTCGTGGGCGCCGCCGCGGACGGCGCGCTGGACGAGGCCGGCCTGGACGCGGCGGAGATCGAGCTGGACCGGCTGGCGGGGCAGGTCCCGTTCCGGCCGGGCGGTCCCCGGTCCTGGGCCACCGCGCTCGCCGAACTCCTCGGCGCCCGCTGCGGCTTCCACGGCACGCCCGGCGACTACCAGCGGCTGGAGTCGTCGCTGCTGCACGAGGTGCTGAAGCGCCGGCGCGGGCTGCCCATCCTGCTGTCCGTGGTGTGGATGGAGGTCGCCCGGCGGGCAGGGGCACCGGTGTACGGGGTCGCGCTGCCCGGGCACTTCGTGGTGGGCTTCGGGCCGCCCGGGGACCAGGTGCTGGCCGATCCCTTCGACGGGGGGCGGGTGCTGACCGGGCCGGACGCCGAGCTGCTCGTCGCGGGGGCGACCGGAGCGCCGCTCGACCCGTCGATGCTCGCGCCCGCCGACCCGCTCGACGTCGTGCTGCGCGTCCTGAACAACGTCCGCGCCTGGGCGGCCGCCCGTCCCGAACGCTCCGACGTCGCCCTGTGGGCCGTCGAGCTGTCCCTGCTGCTGCCCTCGCACCCGGCGCGGCTGCGCTACGAGCGGGCGCAACTGCTCGTGCAGCGCGGCGAGTTCCTGTCGGGCGCCGCCGAACTGGACGCGTACGCGGATGTGGTGGCCGCGGTGGACGAGCCGACCGCCGACCGGGTACGGCAACAGGCGCTCGCCGCGCGGGCGATGCTCAACTGACGGGAGAGCCGCACCGCCGTCCCGTCTAGAGCCAGCCCTTCTCCCGTGCCGTCCTGACCGCCTCCGCGCGGTTGCGGACCGCGAGCTTCTGTATCGCCGTGGAGAGGTAGTTGCGGACCGTGCCCTGGGACAGGTGCAGGGCCGCGGCGAGTTCGGCGTTCGTGGAGCCGTCGGCCGCCGCTCGCAGCACCTCGCGTTCGCGGGCGGTCAGCGGATTGGCGCCCTCGGCGAGCGCGGCGGCCGCCAGCGTGGGGTCGATGACGCGTTCCCCGGCGAGCACCTTCCGTACCGCTTCCGCGAGTTGGGCGGCCGGGGCGTCCTTCACCAGGAACGCGTCGGCGCCGGCCTCCATGGCACTGCGCAGATAGCCGGGCCGGCCGAAGGTGGTGAGGACGACCAGCCGGAGGTCCGGGAACTCCGCGTGCAGGAGGGCCGCCGCCTCGATGCCGGTGAGGCCGGGCATCTCGATGTCGAGGAGAGCCACGTCCACTTCGTGCGCCCGGACCGCGGCGAGGACCTCGTCGCCGCGCGCCACCTGGGCGACGACCTCGATGTCCGGTTCGAGGCCGAGGAGGGCGGCCAGGGCCTCGCGGACCATCGACTGGTCCTCGGCGAGCAGGACCTTGATCGTACGGCTCATGTGCCGGATCCTACGGCGTCGTCCGCCGCCGTCAGGGAGTGGCCGGCCGGTCCCGCCGGGGCGGTCGCGGGCACCCGGGCGACCAGCCGGAAACCGTGCCGCGCGCGGCCGGCTTCGAGTGTGCCGCCCGCCTTCTCCAGCCGCTCCGCCAGTCCGGACAGGCCGTTCCCGCGGCCCTTGCCCGCGCCGCCCGAACCGTCGTCCTCCACGGCCAGTTCGAGGACGGGGCCGGTCAGGGTCTCGCGGCGGGCGAGGGTCACCGAGCAGCGGCGCGCCCCGCTGTGCCGTACGACGTTGGTGACGGCCTCGCGCAGCGTCCAGGCGAGCGCCGACTCGCTCTCCTCGGCCACCTCGCCGAGGCCGGGCTCGGCCGGCAGGTCGGCGACGACCCCGGCGGCGGTCAACGCGACCCGTGCCCCGGCCAGTTCGCCGGACAGCCGGGGCCGCCGGTAGCCGGTGACCGCCTCGCGGACGTCGACGAGGGCCTGGCGGCTGACGCTCTCGATGTCCGCGACCTGCTGGGCCGCCTCCTCGGGCCGGCCGGGCAGCATCCGTCCGGCCAGCTCGCTCTTGAGCGTGATCAGGGAGAGCGAGTGGCCGAGCAGGTCGTGCAGGTCGCGGGCGAGCCGCAGCCGCTCCTCGTTCGCCGCGAGCTGGGCGACGGTGGCCCGGGCCTCGCGCAACGCGATGGTGGTGCGTAGGAGTTCCCGCACCCCCGTCATGGCGAAGCCGCCGAGGAACGCCGGGATGAGCAGGCCCGCCAGGTACTCCCTGCCGTCGGGGACGACGAGGGCGAGCACCGCCATCAGCGCGGACACGGCCGGGACCGTCAGGCGGGCCGTCCGCAGCGGCAGCGCGGCGCCGGACGCGATCGAGACGTACACGAACAGGACCAGCCACTCCCGGCCCAGGGTGAGGGCGAGGACGGAGGACTCCGCCGCCAGCACCGCCAGGGAGGCGAGGACCATCCGCTCGCCCTCGCCGCGGCCGGTGCGGAAGACCAGGGCCCAGTACCAGGCCACGAAGACCACCAGGCCGGACCAGCCGAGCACGGTGACGCCGGTGCTGTGGCCGCCGTGCAGCAGGTCGGTGACGGGCGCGCTCAGGTAGACGAGCCAGATGCCCGTCCACACGGACTTGACCAGCTTCTGCCTGCGGTTGTCGGGGCGTTGCCCGATGCCGACGCCGCTCACGCCTTCAGGGTGTCCTTCCGGTACAGCCATGCCGCCGCGCCCGTGAACAGGATGAAGGACACGGCCAGGACGGCGACGTCCGCGGCGGCCGGGGCCTCGCCCAGTTCGATGGCCTGACCGAGGGCAGCGTACGCGTGCGTGGGCAGCCAGTCGGCGATGTCCTGGAGCCAGTCCGGGAAGGTGGTGGCGGGCATCCACAGGCCGCCGAGCACCGAGAGCCCGAAGTAGACGATCATCGTGATCGGGCGGACCGCGTCACCGCTCGCCAGATAGCCGATGGCCACGCCGAGCGCGGCGAAGACGAGGCTGCCGGCCCAGATGGCGGCGGTGAGCGCGAGCCACTGCCAGGGGTCGAGGCGGACGTCCTTCACGGCGGCCGCCACGACGAAGACGATCACGATGGACGGCAGGGCGACGACGGCGGCACTCGCCGTCTTCGCCAGCACGTAGCCGCGGCCGGGCAGCGCGGTGAGCCGCAACTGCCGTACCCAGCCGCTTTCCCGCTCCTTGGCTATGCGTTCGCTGTTGCCCATCAGGACGGCGGTCAGGGCGCCGAAGGAGGCCATGGACACCATGAAGAAGGTCGGCAGGGTGAGCCCGGTGCCCTCGACCGAGGTGGTGGCGTCCTGGCCGCCCGCGATGAGCAGGAACAGCCCCGAGGGGTAGATCACCGAGAAGAAGAGGAACTTGCGGTTGCGCAGGGCGCGGAGGATCTCCAGCTTGATCAGGCTGTTCACTTCGGCAGCGCTCCCTCGGCGGCGGCGGCGGTGGCGGTGGTGGTGGTGACGGCGGCCGTGGTGGCCGTGTCCGTGCCGTACTCGGCGGCGGTGACCGTCCCGTCGGTCCCGTCGGTCCCGTCGGTCCCCCGGGCCGCCTCCTCAGCCGCGGTGATGGCGACGAACGCCTGCTCCAGGCCGAGCCCGGCCACCTCCAGGCCGCGCGGGTACACGCCGAGCCCGTACAGCGCGTGCACGGTCGCGTCCGCGTCGGTGGACCGGATGCGCACGGTGTGGCCCGAGACGTCGAGCGAGGTCAGGAAGGGCAGCGCCCGCAGCGCGGCCTCGTCCACCGGTTCGCGCAGGTCGAAGGAGATCCGGCGGGCGCCCGCCCGCGCCTTGATGTCGGCGGCGGTGCCGTCGGCGAGCAGGCGTCCCCGGTGCAGCACGAGCACCCGGTCCGCGATCGCGTCGGCCTCCTCCAGGTAGTGGGTGGCGAAGAGGACCGTGCGGCCCTGGTCGGCCTGCTCGCGCATGGTGGCCCAGAAGGCGCGGCGGGCGGTGACGTCCATGCCGGTCGTGGGCTCGTCGAGCACGATCAGGTCGCTCGCGCCCGCGGTGGCGAGGGCGAAGCGGACGCGCTGCCGCTGGCCGCCGGAGAGCTTGTCCACCCTGCGGCCCGCGATCCGTTCGACGCCCGCGCGGGCCATGACGTCGCCGGCCCGGTACGGCCTCGGGTGCAGCGCGCAGGCGAGGCGGACCAGTTCGCCGACGGTCACCTCGTCCATCAGCCCGCCGCTCTGCAGCATGGCGCCCACCCGGCCGGCGACGACGGCCTCGCGCGGGCCGGTCCCGAAGAGCCGTACCGTCCCGCTGTCGGCGTTCCTGAGGCCGAGCAGCAGGTCCAGGGTGGTGGACTTGCCCGCGCCGTTCGGGCCCAGCAGCGCCACCGTCTCACCGGGGTGCAGGGCGAGCGTCAGGCCGTCCACAGCCCGCACTCCCCCGTAGCTCTTGCTCACCCGGTCGAAGGCGACCACCGGGGAGGTGGCCGTCGAAGTCGTCGTCATGGGGCCATCGTGGCCGCCGCGCCCGCCGCCCCGGCAGTGCGCGGTGTCCCCGGTCGCGCATGACGGATGTCATGGCCGGCGCGGTGACGGAGGGCCGGACGGCGACGCGGAAGGGGTGCCCGGCCGTCGGCCGGACACCCCTTCTCACCGGCGCGGAACCGCGCCGTACGCTCCCCGGGTCAGCTCGGGTCCGTGTCAATCACGGCGATCCGGTCCGCCGCGTTCTTGGACATCAGCGCCGGACGCAGCGCGCCGATCACGTCCTCGACGGTGACCGCGGTCTTCTTGCCGGTGCCCCGGGTGACGAGGACGCCGTCGAAGGTGTTGCCGTAGAGCTTGGTCAGCTCCGCACGGTCGTAGAAGTCGACGAGCTTGCCGTCCTGGGCCTTCACCCGCAGGAAACGCCACAGGGAGTTCTGCGGGCTGAACGAGACCGTGTGGGCCGCGTCCGTCCGCACCGTGACGATCCCGGACATCGCCGGCTCCGCGAACTTCTTCATCATCCGGTTGACCTCGGCGTCCGAGACCGTCGGCTGCCTGGTGGTGGTCGGCACCTTCACCGGGGTGCTCGCACCGGACTCCACCTGGCCGCGGTAGGCGTCCCGGACGGCCTGGGCCGACGCCGCGACGTCGATGCCCTTGCCCGCCTTGCCGTACACGGCGACGGCCTTGCCGGGCTGGAACTTGATCGTGCCGTCGCCGGCCGAGCCGGAGCCGCCCGCCGCGCGTTCCAGCGCCGCCCGGAGCTTCTCCTCGTCCACGGGCATCACGGGTTCCACGACGCGCTGCTGCCCGAACAGGGAGCCGATCACGGACACCGGGTTGTAGTCGCTGCGCGCGGCGGCGCTGGCCGTGGCCTTGGCGTCGAGCTGGAGGCCCGACTGGTCCGGCCTGAGGGCCACCGTGTCGCCGTCGACCGACAGCCGCAGCGGCTTGTTCGTCCGGTCCCCGAGGGCGTCGTCGAGCTTCTTGACGGCCTCGTCGCGGGTGCCGCCGCCGATGTCGACGCCGAGCACGGTGGTGCCCTTGGGCACGTCCGAGTGGTTCATCAGCAGCCCGGCGCCGTACGCGGCGCCGCCGAGGAAGACCACGCCGACGGCGAGGAGCACCAGCTTGCTGCGCCCCTTCTTCTTGGCGGGCTTGGTCGAGGCGGCCGGCTTCGGGGCCGGTTCGGGCAGCTTCGGGGGCGTGTGCGGCAGCGGCCCCTCGGGGTGGCCGCCCTGTCCGAACGGCGAGTTCTGGCCGCCGGGGACGACGGGGATGCCGCTGGTGACGGTGTGCCCGGAGACGTTGTCGTTGGCGCCGTAGCCGTGGCCGCCCGGTTCGGGGGCGGGCCGCTGCGGGGTGAGGATCGCCGTGTCGTCGCTGAGACCGCCGCCGGGACCCGCGCCGGGACCGCCGGGGACACCCGGACCACCGGGGCCGGCGGGCGGCACCATCGGGCCGTCGCCGGTGACCGGGCCGCCGGTCGGGCCGGCGGGTCCGCGCCGTCCGTCCGGGACGCCCTGGCCGTTGTCGGCGAAGTAGGGCAGGTCGTCGCGGCGGGACTCGCCGCCGGACTGCGGGCCGGTGAGGGCCGCGGAGACGTCGAAGGAACCGGTGCCACCACCGTGGCCGGGGGCGACGGGACCGGCGCCGGTGGCACCCGGCAGACCCGCGCCGTTCGTGCCGCCGGGGCGGGCGCCGCCCTGGCCGCCCATCGGTCCGGGGACGCCCCCTCCGGGGGGAGTCCCGGGTCCGCCGGAACGCGCGCCCGGGCCCTGCGGGCCCGAGGACATGCCGGGGGACGCGGCCGGACCGGCGGGGGCGCCGGGTCCCGCGGGCGCCGAACCGGCGGGCAGCGCCGCTCCGTTGGCGGGGCCACCGCCCGATCCGCCCTTGGGGGCGGCGGACTTGCGCGGCGCGAACCAGTCGCTCGTCTTCTCGTCCGCCGACGCGGGCTCACCGGGGCCCTCCGAGGCGGGCGCGGGCGGGCCCGAGGCGATCGCGGGCACCCGCACGGAACCCGTCGTCTCGGGGTCGTTGTCCGCGCCGTCGGCACTCTCGGCGGAGGCGTCGGCGTCGGCCATCGGCGTGCGCACCACGACCGGCGGGATGGGCCGCGATCCGGGGATGTTGATCCGGATCCGGGTCGTCAGTGTGGTCTCGGTCTTGCGTTCCTCCGGCTGCGCGGCCGCACGGCCCGCGCCGGTGCCGTCCTCGGAGGCCGTGGGGGTCCCGTACGGCGGCGTCCCCGACGGGTACGCGGCTCCGCCGCGCCCGTTGGGCCCGGAGGACGAACTGTCAGTTTCACGACTCAAGGCAGGTTCTCCCGGTTGGCTCCGCCGCCCGTTTACTCGACCTCATCTCGGGCAGCTCGGCGGCGCGCACCACCATACTGGCCGTCTCACCGCCCGGACGGCGCCCGCCGGGGAAACCCCCACGGGACCCGCACCTGTCCGATACGGCGAAGTGGTACGTCATTTCCCAAGTCGGACGGCGGGACCGTCCGGTTGCCGCCCGAGACCGAGGGTGGCGCACATCACAGCGACCGCCATCCCGCCGAGCAGGAAGAGGTAGGAGCCGACCCCCGCGCCGAAGAGGAAGTCCCCTTCGGGACGGCTGGCGGTGAGCAGCACCACGGCGACCGTCCAGCCGACGGCCGGTGCGACGGCCCCGGCGCGGGTGCCGAGGGCGCGCGCACCGCCCAGGAAGAGTCCGGCCGCGCCCGCCAGGGACAGCAGCAATCCCCCCGGGAACCAGGCCGCTTGCACCAGCGAACCGGCCGCCCCGACCAGGGCGCCCAGCACGAGGAGCCCGAGGCCCGCCGCCATGCGTCCGGCCGGGAGCCGCTGCAACGGCTGGGCCAGCGCGCTGCCCTGCCTGCCCGTCGTACTCATCGGTTCTCCGTCTCCCGCCGGCCGGTCCCTGCGTCCGCGAGGCCCGCGAACAGGTCGGTCTCCGGCGTCCCGCCGGGTTCCCCGCGCACCAACTCGTAGTACTCGGTGGTGAAAAGGGGCTGAGCCAGCTCGTTCGAGAGGACGAACCAGGGCTCGGTGACCTCGATCTGGGTGGCGTGCGCCCGCATCGCGGCGGCCTTGGCGGCGGCGAACGCGGTGCCGTCGATCTCCGTGGTGACCACCGCGTCGTCGACCACGCCCGGCACGTCGCCGGTCTCGGCCGCCTTGGCGTACGGCAGGTCCGGCAGGGCGGCGCGCAGGCGGGCGAACGCCTCCTCGGCCACCGAGCGCGGTACGCGGTTCCAGTACACCTTCGCGATGTGCCAGGGTTCGCCGAGGCCGGGGCGGAACGCGGCCTGCCCGGCCAGTTCGGCGGCGCGGGTGGCGACCCGGTGGGTCTGGATGTGGTCCGGGTGCCCGTAGCCGCCGTCGGGGTCGTAGGTGACAAGCACCTGCGGGCGCACCTCGCGGATCACCTCGACCAGGCGGGCGGCGGCCTCGTCGACGTCGGCCCGCCAGAAGCAGTCCGGTTCGTCGTTCTCGGGGCCGCCCATCATCCCGGAGTCCCGGTACCGGCCGTCGCCGCCGAGCCGCCGGAAGTCCTCGACGCCGAGCGCGGCCATCGCCGTACGCAGTTCCCCCAGGCGGTGTTCGCCGAGGGCGCCGCCGCTCAGGTGCGCCAGCTCCGGCGGGATGACCTCGCCCCGCTCGCCGAGGGTGCAGGTCACCAGCCTCACTTGGGCGCCCTCGGCCGCGTACCGCGCCATGGTCGCGCCGTTGTTGATCGACTCGTCGTCCGGGTGCGCGTGCACCAGGAGCAGACGCCGGTCGGGCAGTTCCGTCATGGGCTCCACCCTACGAGGCGTCCGCCGCCGGGGTCGCGCCGCGGGCCCGCCGTCACCGCTCGCCCCCGGGCGGGGCGGCTCGCCGGCAGTCCCGGCAGCGGCCCGGCTCCGGGGCGCGGAAGGCCCGGTCGCAGTCGTCGCAGTTCCGCAGGGGGTGCCGGACGGCGGGGAGGCACCGGTCGGGGCGGCCGAGCGGGGCGCGGGCGGCAGCCGGTCGGTGAGCCGGTGCGCCAGGAGGGCGGCGGGGCGGCGCGGTCCGCCGGGAGGCAGGTCGGTGGTGAGCGCCCGGCGCACGGCACCGGGGCCGACGTCCCGCTCCAGCCAGGCGGCGACGCCGGGCGCGAGGTGGGCCGTGTCGTGGGCGGACAGGAGCAGGCCCGGGTCGTGGCGGCGGAGGTCCGTGAGGAGGTCCGTGGCGGTCGCCAGGAGGGCGGGGGCGGGCTGCGCCGGCTGCGGGACGGCCGGGAGGGCGTTGCGCGGCGTGCGCCGCTCGGCTGTCCGCGGGGCCGCGGGTCGGTGGCCGTCGGCCGCCGGGCCGTGGCGGTCGGACGCCGGGCCGCGGTCGTCGGACGCCCGGCCGTGGTCATCTGCCGCCCGGCCGCCGTGGCCCGGCTGGTTGCAGGAGACCGTGCGGGTGACGATGCGGCCTCCGGGGACCCGCTCGCGGGTGCGGCGCAGGTAGCCGTGGGCCTCCAGCTCGCGCAGGGCGGCGGCGATCCGGGTGGCGCCCTCGGGGAAGCGCGCGGCGAGGGTCTTGATGTCGACGCGGGCGCCCGCGGGCAGGGACTGGATGTGCACGCCCAGGCCGATCGCCAGGGCCGAGAGCTCCGGGTGCTGGGCGAGGTGGTTGCCGATCACCGTGAAGCGGGTGGCGTGCCGGGCGTTGTCGTGAGCGAGACCGCCGGAGCGGGTGCGCCCGGGGGTGTGGTTTCTGCCCGCGATCCCGGACCGGGGGCGCGGGGGCGCGCTAGGGTTCTGCGTATCCATCGGGAAGCTCCTACTTCCTCGGTGGTCAGGCCCTCGCACTGGGATTGCCGTCCCGGCGGGGGCCGTCGCATGTCTGGAGTTGTGTCGCGCCGAGCGTAGGGCAGGCAACCGGGCAGCGATCCAGCCCAGTTGGTGATGTTCACCCGCGCGAGTGAGGGACCGCTGCGGGCGCGGAAGGGCGGGGTAGGGCTTGGTGCGGTGCTTTCACCCTCGTGGTCCTTGGGGGGACCGCCCCTCGCACCGGAGCACGGGGAAGCGGGTCCCGGTGCGGAGGGCCTCTGTCCGCTCGTGTCCGGACTGTCGGCACCGGCCGCGCGGGTAGGGGCGTCGCGGCAGGGTCGTACGACGGAGGGGTGCGGGATGGCAGGGGTGGACGGCGCGGCGGCCCGGCGCAAGGGCGAGGCGGACGAGCCGGGTTGGGAGGTGGACCCGGACGACGAGTGGGGCGTGGCGGTCGTCGCGACGGTCGGGCGGCAGCTGAGGCTCCGCCGGGAGGCGGTGGGGATGCGCGCCGCCGACTTCGGGGAGGCCGTGGGCTACGGCGAGGACATGGTCTACAAGATCGAGGGCGGGAAGCGGATCCCCCGGCCCGAGTACCTGGACACGGCGGACGAGGTGCTGCGCGCGGACGGGCTGCTGTCCGCGATGAAGGAGGACGTGGCCAAGGTCCGCTATCCGAGGAAGGTCAGGGAGCTGGCCGAACTGGAGGCGCGGGCGGCCGAGATCGGCGTGTACGAGGGCAACATCGTGCCGGGCCTCCTCCAGACCGCCGAGCACGCGCGCTCACTGATCAGGGCGGCCCAGCCGCCGTACACGCCGGACGACGTGGAGCGCATGGTGGCCGCGCGGCTGGCACGGCGGTCGGTCTTCGACCGGGACCCGGCTCCGTGCCTGCACTTCGTGCTGGAGGAGGCGGTACTGAGGCGGCCCATCGGGGGCAGGATGGTTCAACGGGAGCAACTCGAACGACTGCGTGACGCAGCCCGGCTCCACAACGTCGTGCTTCAGGTGATGCCGGCGAACTGCGAGGTCCACTCCGGTCTGGACGGAAGGATCGAGGTGCTGAAGTTCCCCGACGGCACGACGGTGGGCCGGTCCGACGGCGCCTTCAACGGCCGCCCGACATCGGACCCGAAACAGCTGCGCATCCTCGAACTGCGGTATGGCACCATCCGGGCGCAGGCTCTCTCACCACGGGAGTCGCTGGTCCTGATCGAGCAACTGGTGGGAGAAACATGATCCGCGCAACTGCTGCCACGGACGTCCCCGAACCGGCGTGGTTCAAGAGCAGTCACAGCGGCGGCAACGACGGCGAGTCCTGTGTCGAGGTCGCCACCACCCCCGGCACCGTCCACGTCCGCGACTCCAAGGACACCGCGGGACCGCGGCTGGCGCTCACGTCGCGGGCGTGGGCCCGCTTCGTGGCGTACGCGTCCGGGGGCTGAGCGGGCGGACGGGCGGTGTGGGCTCCGGCGACGGGTCGCGGAGCCCACGGAACGGGCGCGCCACGGTCAGAACTTGATACTGCCGATCATGCCCGCGATGTTCGTCGTCAGCTCGTTGATCGTGGGTGCCACCGTCGACGAGGCGAGGTAGAAGCCGAGCAGGACACACACGATGGCGTGGGCGGCCTTCAGTCCTGACTTCTTGACCAGGATGAAGACGATGATCGCCAGCAGCACCACCGCCGAAATCGAGAGTGCCACGGCGGCTCACCTCCAAAGATCCCAGGGACTAGGGGGGGTCGAACGGGGTCGGTAAACCCTTACAGCAGCCAGCGGGTTCATACCCACGCAGCGCTAGTGATCATAACTATCCGTACGCGCGCATCGATCGGCGCACGGCCGCACAAGGGGGCGCATGGCCAATATGGTCAGGGCATGACGACGGAGTCCCTTTCCTTCCCGCGCCTTCAGGCGCGCACCCAGCGCTTCACCCTCGGCGCACCCCGTGCCTTCACCGTGTCCCCCGACGGTTCACGCGTGGTCTTCCTGCGGTCCCGGTCCGGCACGGACCGGGCGAACCTGCTGTGGGTCCTCGATGTGGCGGACGGCGGGGAACGCGTCGTCGCGGACCCCGGGACGCTGCTCGGCGGCGGTATGGAGCGGCTGTCGGCGCAGGAGCGGGCACGCCGTGAGCGCAGCCGCGAGGGCGGCGCCGGGATCGTCGGCTACGCCACCGACGCGGCCGTGGAGTTGGCGGCTTTCTCCTTGTCAGGGCGGCTTTTCACGGCCGAGCTGCGGGCCGGCACGACGCGCGAACTCCGGGTTCCCGGGCCGGTGATCGACCCGCGCCCGGCGCCCGACGGGCGGCTGATCGCGTACGTGGCCGGTGGCGCCCTGCGGGTGGTGGGGGCCGAGGGAGCGGAGGACCGGGCGCTGGCCGAGCCGGAATCGGCGACGGTCTCCTACGGTCTGGCCGAGTTCATCGCGGCCGAGGAGATGGGGCGTTCGCGCGGTTTCTGGTGGTCACCGGAGTCGGACCGGCTGCTCGTCGCGCGGGTCGACGACGCCCCGGTCGAGCGGTGGTGGATCTCCGATCCCGCGCATCCGGGGCGGGACCCGCAGCAGGTGGCGTACCCGGTGGCGGGCAGCGCCAACGCGGAGGTGCGGCTGTTCGTCACCGGCCTCGACGGGACGCGCACGGAGGTCGTCTGGGACCGGGCGCGCTACCCGTACGTGGCGCATGTGCACTGGTCAGCGGCGGGCGCGCCACTCGTGCTCGTCCAGGCGCGGGACCAGCGCAGCCAGCTGTTCCTGGCGGTGAACCCGGACACCGGGGCCACCCGGATGGTGCACGCCGACGAAGATCCACAATGGCTGGATCTTTTCCCCGGCGTCCCGTGCTGGAGCCCCGGCGGACAGCTGGTGCGGATCGCGGACGAGGGCGGGGCGCGGGTCCTCGCGTACGGCGAACGTCCGCTGACCGGGCCGCAGTTGCACGTCCGCGCGGTGCTGGACGTGTCGGCCCACGACGTGCTGGTCTCGGCGTCGGCGGGCGCGAAGGCGGCCGAGCCGGAGATCGGCGAGATCCACGTCTACCGGGTGAACGAGCTGGGCGTGGAGCGCCTTTCGCAGGAGCCCGGGGTGCACTCGGCGGTGCGGGCCGGCGGCGTGACCGTCCTCGTCTCGGCGGTGCCGGACCGGCCGGGCAGCCAGGTGCAGGTGCTGCGCGACGCCGGGCGGACCGGGGCCGGACCGGCGCCCGCGGGGGCCTCGGCCAAGACCGCCACCGTGGCGTCATATGCCGAACGCCCCAATCTGTCCCCGCGCGTGACCTTGACACAGGGGGGCGCACGGCGAATCCCGTGCGCCGTGCTTATGCCGACGGACTACCACGGGGACACTCCCCTGCCCGTGCTCATGGACCCGTACGGAGGTCCGCACGGCCAGCGCGTGCTCGCCGCCCACAACCCCTACCTGACCTCGCAGTGGTTCGCCGACCAGGGATTCGCCGTGATCGTCGCGGACGGGCGCGGGATGCCGGGACACTCGCCCGCCTGGGAGAAGGCCGTCAAGGACGACCTGGCCGCCGTCGTGCTCCAGGACCAGGTCGACGCCCTCCAGGACCTCGCGAAGAGCTTCCCGCTCGACCTCGACCGGGTGGCGATCCGCGGCTGGTCGTTCGGCGGGTACCTCGCGGGGCTCGCGGTGCTGCGCCGCCCGGACGTCTTCCACGCCGGCATCCTGGGCGCGCCGGTCACCGACCAGCGGCTGTACGACACCCACTACACCGAGCGCTACCTGGGCGACCCCGGCAGCCGTCCCGAGGTGTACGCGGCCAACTCGCTGATCGACGACGACGGTCTGGTGTCCGCCGCCGAGCCCGCCCGGCCGATGATGATCGTGCACGGCCTCGCGGACGACAACGTGGTGGTCGCGCACAGCCTGCGGCTGTCCTCGGCGCTGCTGGCCGCCGGGCGGCCCCACGAGGTGCTCCCCCTGTCGGGCGTCACGCACATGACGCCGCAGGAACAGGTCGCGGAGAACCTGCTGCTGCTCCAGGTGGACTTCCTGAAGCGGTCGCTGGGCCTGGGCTGACCATGCGACGGGCCGGGGCAACATGGCGTGCCCCGGCCCGTCTACGGCACCCGCACGGCCGTACGCTGTTCACCCTGCCGCGTCCGTATATCGGTACCGCTTCCGCCAAGTTGCCTGCGTGTAAACGACGTTCGCCCGCATTTGTATGGTTATGCAGCCCCGTCCGGGGGCGACGGCGGCAGTTCACCGGCCTCCGGCGGCGGCACCGGACGGGTGCCCGGCGGAGTGTCCGGCGGGTCTCCGGGCGGCGCGCCGAGAGGACCGCCCGGAGGCGAGGGCCGGTTCTCCTCCGGGGCCACCACGTGCTTCTCCTCCGCGAAGTGGCACGCCGAGTCGTGTGCCGCCGGCCCGTCGAGGAGCCGGAACTCGGCGGGCACCGCGAGCAGCGGGACCTCCAGGGCGCAGCGCTCCCGCGCCTTCCAGCACCGGGTGCGGAAGCGGCATCCCGAGGGGATGTTGGCCGGTGACGGCACGTCCCCGGTGAGGATGATCCGCTCCCGGTGCTCGCGCGCCTCCGGGTCGGGCACCGGCACCGCGGAGAGCAGCGCCTGCGTGTAGGGGTGCGTCGGATGGTCGTAGATCTCGGCGTCCCGGCCGGTCTCCACGATCCGGCCGAGGTACATCACGCCGACCCGGTCGGAGATGTGCCGCACGATGGAGAGGTCGTGCGCGATGAAGACGTAGGACAGGTCGAACTCGTCCTGGAGGCGGTCGAGCAGGTTGATGACCTGCGCCTGCACGGAGACGTCCAGGGCGGAGACCGGCTCGTCCGCGACGATGATCTCGGGGCGCAGCGCGAGGCCGCGGGCGATGCCGATGCGCTGGCGCTGGCCGCCCGAGAACTGGTGCGGATAGCGGTTGATGTACTCGGGGTTGAGGCCGACCACGTCCAGCAGGTCCTGCACCCGCTTCCTGCGGTCGCCCTTGGGCGCGACCTCGGGGTGGATGTCGTAGGGCTCACCGATGATGTCGCCCACCGTCATACGGGGGTTGAGCGAGGTGTACGGGTCCTGGAACACCATCTGGATGTTCCGCCGCACGGCCTTCAGCGCGCGCCCGGACAGCTTGGTGACGTCCTCACCCCGGTACTTGATCACCCCGGCGGTCGGCTTCTCCAGGTTGACCAGCATCTTGGCGACCGTCGACTTGCCGCAGCCGGACTCGCCGACGATGCCGAGGGTCTCGCCCGGCCCCAGCGTGAAGTCGACGCCGTCGACGGCCTTCACCGCCCCGACCTGCTTCCTGAAGACGATGCCGCGGGTGAGCGGGTAGTGCTTGACCAGGCCGCTGACCTCCAGGATCGGTTCGGCCGTCGTCTTCGGCGCCGTCTCAGCCATGCAGGCACTCCCTCCAGAAGTGGCAGGCACTCCCGCGCTCGTCGGAGACCTCGTAGAGCGGGGGTACGTCGGTCCGGCACACGTCCTGGGCCATCGGGCAGCGCGGGTTGAAGGCGCAGCCGGGCGGGATGCGCATGAGGTTCGGGGGCAGGCCCTTGATCGCGTAGAGCTCCTGGCCCTTCTGGTCCAGGCGCGGGATCGAGTCCAGCAGGCCCCGCGTGTAGGGGTGCGCGGGCGCCTTGTAGATGTCGTGGACGGGGGCGGACTCGACGATGCGGCCCGCGTACATCACGGCGATCCTGTCCGCGACGTCGGCGACCACACCGAGGTCGTGGGTGATGAGGATGAGCCCCATGTTGAGTTCGCGCTGGAGTTCCGCGAGGAGGTCCATGACCTGCGCCTGGACGGTGACGTCGAGGGCGGTGGTCGGCTCGTCGGCGATGATCAGGGCGGGTTCCAGAGCCAGCGCCATGGCGATCATGATGCGCTGGCGCATGCCGCCGGAGAACTGGTGCGGGTAGTCGCGCACCCGCTGGGCGGCCGCCGGGATGCGGACCCGGTCCATCAGCTCGACGGCCCTGGTCCGGGCGTCCTTGCGGGACATCCCGCGGTGCACGACGAACATCTCGCCGAGCTGGTCGCCCACCGACAGCACCGGGTTCAGGGACGAGAGGGCGTCCTGGAAGATCATCGCCATCTGGGCGCCGCGGACCTTGCGCCGGTCCTCCTCCTTGAACTTCAGGAGGTCCTCGCCCCGGAACAGGATCTCGCCGGCGGTGATCCGGCCGGGCGGCACGTCGAGGATGCCCATGACGGCCTGCGCGGTGACGGACTTGCCGGAGCCGGACTCGCCGAGCACCGCGAGCGTCTCGCCCTCGTCGACGCTGTAGTTCACGCCGTTGACCGCCTTGGCGACACCGTCCCTGGTCCGGAACTCCACGTGCAGGTCGCGCACTTCGAGCAGCACGGCGGTCACCTCAGCTTCGGGTCGAGGGCGTCGCGGACCGCGTCGCCGAGCATGATGAACGCCAGGACGGTGATCGCGAGGGCGCCGGCCGGCCACAGCAGCATGTGCGGGGCCTGGCGGATGTACTGGGACGCGGCGGAGATGTCGATGCCCCAGGACACGGTGGGCGGCTTCAGCCCGACTCCGAGGTAGGAGAGCGTCGCCTCCAGCGCGATGTAGGTGCCGAGCGCGATGGTCGCGACGACGATGACGGGCGCCACGGCGTTCGGCAGGATGTGCCGCAGCAGCAGCCGGGAGTTGGACGCGCCGAGGGCCCGGGCCGCCTGGACGTAGTCGTTCTGCTTGGTGGTGATGACGGAGCCGCGCGCGATCCGGGAGATCTGCGGCCAGCCGAGCAGCACCATGAACCCGATCACCGGCCAGATCGTGTTGCTGGTGACCACGGACAGCAGCACCAGGCCGCCGAGCACCACGGGGATCGCGAAGAAGATGTCGGTGATCCGGGAGAGGACGGAGTCCCCCACGCCGCCGAAGAAGCCGGCGAGGCCGCCGAGCACCGCGCCGAGCAGGGCGACCCCGACCGTGGCGCAGACGCCGACCGAGATCGAGACCCGGGTGCCGTACACGGTCCGCGTGTAGACGTCGCAGCCCTGGCCGTCGAAGCCGAACGGATGGCCGGGCTGGGAGCCCTCCTGGGCCTTGGACAGGTTGCAGCTCAGCGGGTTCTGCGTGGCGATCAGCGACGGCCAGATCGAGATGATCACCAGGAACAGGATGACCAGCGCGGAGATGATGAAGACCGGGTTGCGCCGCAGGTCGCGCCAGGCGTCGGACCAGAGCGAGCGGGGCTTCTCCTGCGGTCCGGTGCCCTCCGGTCCGCCCGGGGTCTTCTCCAGGGTCGCGCCCTCACTGGTGGCGAGGTCCATGGCGCCGCCCATCCCGGTCGCGGCGATGGCGCCCTCCGGCTCGTACGGCTCAGGCATAGCGGATCCTCGGGTCGAGTACGGCGTAGAGGAGGTCGACGAGCAGGTTGGCGACCAGGAAGACGATGACCAGGACGGTCACGAAGCCGACGACGGTCTGGGTGTTCTGCCGCAGGATGCCCTGGTAGAGCTGGAAGCCGACGCCGTGGATGTTGAAGATCCGCTCGGTGACGATGGCGCCGCCCATCAGTGCGCCGATGTCGGTGCCGATGAAGGTGACCACCGGGATCAGCGAATTGCGCAGCAGGTGACGGACGATCACACGGCGCCGGGGCAGCCCCTTCGCGACGGCCGTGCGCACGTAGTCGGACCGCTTGTTCTCCGCGATGGAGGTCCGGGTCAGCCGGGTCACGTAGGCCAGGGACACCGAGGCGAGGACGAGGCCGGGCACGATCAGCTCGCCGAAGGTGGCCTCGGAGGAGACGGACGGTTTGATCCAGCCCCACTCGACGCCGAGCAGCAGCTGGAGCAGCAGGCCGGTGACGAAGGTGGGCACCGAGATGACGACGAGGGTCAGCAGCAGGACGCCGGTGTCCACGGGGCGCCCGCGGCGCAGACCGGTGATCACGCCGAGGACGATCCCGATGACGATCTCGAAGAGGATCGCGACGATCGTGAGCCGGATGGTGACCGGGAACGCCGACGCCATCAGCTCGGTGACCTCCTGGCCGTTGAAGGCCGTGCCGAAGTCGCCGGTGAAGACGTTGCCCATGTAGGTCAGGTATTGCTGCCAGACGGGCTTGTCGAGGCCGAACTCCTTCTCCAGCTGGGCGGCGGTGGCGGGGTCGCACTGGCGGTCGCCGCACAGGCCCGCGATGGGGTCTCCCATCACGTTCACCATCAGGAAGATGAGAAGCGTGGCGCCGATGAAGACCGGGATCATCTGCAGCAGACGCCGGATTACGTACCGTCCCATGAGGGCTCCGGAGGTAGGCGGGCGGCCCTCTCAGCGGGGCCGCCCGGCGCGGCTCAGCTGACCTTGATCTCGTTGTAGACGGGGACGCTGAACTGGTTGAGCGCGACGTTCGAGAGGCGGTCCGAGTAGCCGGCGCTGCCGTTCTGGTACCAGAGCGGGATGGCGGCCATGTTGTCCCGGACGACCTCCTCGGCCTGCTGGAAGAGCTTGATCGCCTTGCCGGTGTCGGTCTCGGCGTTCGCCTGGTTCACCAGCTTGTCGAAGTCCTTGTTGGACCACTTGCCGTCGTTGGAGGAGGCGTTGATGTAGTACAGCGGCTGGAGGAAGTTCTGGATGAGCGGGTAGTCCATCTGCCAGCCCGCCCGGAAGGGACCCGACATCTTCCGGTCGGTGATCTGGTTGCGGAAGTCCGCGAAGGTGCCGACGGGGTTGCCCACGCACGCCTTGTCGTTGCCGAGGGCGTTGTTGATGCTGTTGCACACCGCGTCGACCCACTCCTTGTGGGAGCCGGTGTCCGCGTTGTACGTGATCTTGACCTGGCCGCCGGGCAGGCCCCCGCCGTCCTCGATCATCTTCTTGGCCTCGCTCGCGTTGTAGTCGCAGGCGTCGCCGCACAGGCCGTCCTTGAAGCCGCCGTCCGCGCCGAGCACCGGCGAGGTCCAGTCGGTGGCCGGGGTACGGGTCTTCTGGAAGATGGTCTCCGTGATCTGCTTGCGGTCGATCGCCATCGACAGACCCGTGCGGACCTTCTCCATCCCCGGCTTGTCCCAGTTCTTGTCGTAGAACGGGAAGGCGAGCGTCTGGATGATGCCGGCCGGGGAGTTGATGTACCGGTCGCCGAGGTCGCTCTTGGCGTTCTTGAGCTGCGAGGCGGGCACGTCGTCGACCAGGTCGAGGTTGCCGGCGAGGAGGTCGGTGTAGGCGGTGTTGTTGTCGGTGTAGACCTTCAGGTCCACGCCGCCGTTCTCCGCCTTGTCGTCGCCGGAGTAGCCGTCCCACTTCCGCAGGGACATCTTCGACCCCTTGGTGTACGAGTCGACGGAGTACGGCCCGTTGCCGATCGGCTTCTTCAGCCAGTTCTCGTGGTCGTCGAAGAACGCCTGGGGCAGCGGCGAGAAGGCCGCGTAGCCGAGGGTGTCGGGGAAGGTCGAGAACTTCTGGTTGAGCTTGACCGTGAAGGTCTTGTCGTCCTTGACGGCCAGGCCGGACAGGGTGTCCGCGCTCTGCTTGCCCGAGTCCGGGTGGACCTTGTCGTAGCCGTCGATGTACCCGAAGAAGTACGCGTTCTTCTGGTTGTTCTTGAGGCTGGCGCCGTAGTTCCAGGCGTCGACGAAGGACTTGGCGGTGACGGCCTCGCCGTTGCTGAACTTCCAGCCGTCCTTGATCGTGATCGTGAAGTTCTGCGAGTCCGAGGTCTCGATCTTCTCGGCCAGCATGTCGTCGGCCTTGCCGGTCTTCGCGTCGTACCGCTTCAGCCCGCGGAAGATCATGTCGAGGACCTTGCCGCCCTGCACCTCGTTGGTGTTGGCCGGTTCGAGCGGGTTCTGCGGGTCACCCCACGAGGAGCTGAGGACCCCGGTGCCGTCGCCGCCGCCGCTGTCGCTCCCCCCGCCCCCGCAGGCGGTCGCCGCGAGGGCTACCGCCGCCGCGCATGCGGCCCATTTGGCGTGCGTCGCTCCACGCATGGAGTGCCTCCTCGGAAAGCTCTGGTCATTAGCGCCCAATATGACCCCCTATCACCCATATCGCACTCTCGCCCCGTCTGTACGGGTGGCCGCCGTCCGGGCGGCGGCGGTGGTCCGGACATGCGGAAACCGCCGGCCACGAGCGCGGCCGGCGGTTCCGGGTGGTGAGTCCGTGCGGGAGCGGTGCCTCTACGAGCCCGTGCGGCCGTCGAGGAGTTCGCGCAGGATGTCGAGGTGGCCGTTGTGGCGGGCCGTCTCCTCGGTCAGGTGCAGCAGGATCCACCTGAGGTCGAAGTGCCGGCCGTCGCGGCCCGCGCGCTTCGCCTTGTCGTCCAGGCCGTGCCCGGCGACCAGCTCCCGGTGGCGGGCGCTCTGTTCGGCGTACTCCGTGAGCAGCTGCGCGAGCGGCACGTCGACGGCCATGCTCATCTCGCGGTCGGGTTCCTCGTCCGTCCAGGGGCCCTCGTCGTCCTCCCCGAGGAAGACCACCCGGAACCAGTAGTACTCGACCCACCGCAGATGGCTGATCAGCCCGCACAGGGTCATGAGCGGGGAGCCGGGCAGCGGGGCCCGGCGGGCGTCCTCCGCGGAGACGTCCTCGCACTTGGCCCGGGCCGTGTCACGGGCGTAGTCGAGGAAGGTGGTCAGCTGTGAGCGCTCGTCCCAGGCGGGAGGCGTGTCGGTTCTCGTCATCGGGGTGAAGCATCCCCGCCCGCCCGGCCGGTGTCGACCGAATAAGAGACCAGCTCATTTGGCGAGTCTGCGGTAGCAGATGAGGGTGCAGGCGATGCTGGTGAAGGCCAGGAAGTGGTCGCCGCCGGCGGAGCAGGTGGGCACGACAGCGGCGCGCCCGGGTTCCGGCCGCGCCGCTGTCGAGCTGTGGTCAGCCCTCGGGGGAGCCCCCGGGTCAGTGGAGCTTGTTGACGGCGGTCTTCGTCGTGGTGCGGAAGGCGGTCAGCGGGGCGTCCTCGAGGTCGCCCATCTGGCCCCAGCGGACGAGGGTGACGGTGCGGCCGTCGCGGCCGACGGAGAACAGGTGGATGTCGGAGATGCCGATCTGCGGGTCGGCGGTGTCCAGGCTGTAGACCCAGGCGCCCTCCTCGACGGCGAGCTTGCCGTGGGAGGCGCTGACGGCCTGCAGGCCCGGGTTCTGCTGCTCCAGCAGGGGGCCGCAGCCGGCGAGGGCCCCGCGGAGGGTGTCGACCAGCTTCACGGCGTCGGCCTCGGTACGGGCGACGGTGGTGACCTGGACGCCGTTGGTGTCGAGCTCGGTGCTGAACTCGCGGTAGCGGGTGTTCTGCGCCGGGATCTTGTACGGGGCGCAGAGGACGCCGCCGTTCTCCGGGACGCCGGTGAAGACCTGGGTGGCGGTCCACGGCGTCGACGACGGCGGCATCTGGGAGGCGGCGAGGAAGGCGGGCTGGGCAGCGGCCTGCGCCGGGGCTGTGGCGAGGGCCGCGAGGCCCAGTGCGGCAGCGGCTGCGGTGGCGAGTGCGGTGCGGAGCTTGTTCATGGTGGTGGATCCCCCGTCGGGTCGTTCGTTCGGTCAGTGCTCAACCAGCGTGGGGCCGGCGCCCGCCGACAGCAACGATCACGCGCCCACCAGCCGTCCCGGAACCATTCCACCCCCGCTGACGTGCAAGGACGTGAGGGATGGGACGCAGGGTCGAGGGGGATGGAATGCCGAAGGACGCCGCCGTCGAGGAGTTCGCGGGGCTCGTGCGCGCGCTGAAGGCGCGGGACGGGAGGAGTTACGAGGCGCTGGGCCGGCGGCTGAGCGTCAGCGCGTCCACCCTCCACCGCTACTGCTCGGGCGCGACCGTCCCGGAGGAGTTCGCCGTGGTCGACCGCCTCGCCCTGCTGTGCGGGGCGGACGAGGAGGAACGGCGGGCCCTGGAGGCGGCCTGGACGGAGGCGGACCGCGCCCGCCGCCGAGCGGTCTCGCCCGCGCCCACGCCTGTGCCGGCCGTGTCGGCCGCGCCGGGATCGAACCCGGAACCGTCCGCGCCGGAACCGGGCCCCGGCCCCGCCCCGGACCCGATCGCGCCGGACCCGTCCGCCGCGGATCCGTCCGCGCCGGAGGCGCCCCGCGCCCGCCCCCGTCGTGGCGCCCCCGCTCCCCTCCTCGTCGCCGCCGCCGTCGCCCTCGTCGTGCTCGCCCTCGCCGCCGCCCTGCTCGGCCTGCCCACCCGTACGGCTTCCGCCCCCGCCTCCACCGCTCCGGGGCGGACCGCGGCCCCCCTCCCCTTCACCTGGAGCATCGGTTCCCAGCTCTGGGAGGGCGGTTGCGGGCACACCTACCTCGTGGACCGGGCCCCCCGCGCGGTCGCCCCACCGCCGGTCGCGGCCGACTCCGGGGCGTGGGCCGGGACGCACGGTGCCGTGCACGGCGGGGAGGCGCTGGTGCGGATCACGGTCCAGGGCCGGTCGCCGTCCGACGCCGTCGTCCTCCATGCCCTGCACGTGCGCGTGGTCGACCGCGCCGCGCCGCTGCCGTGGAACGCGTACCGGATGGACAACGGCTGTGGCGGCGCCGTCACCCCGCGCCACTTCGCCGTGGACCTCGACCGGCCGCGCCCGCTCGCGAGGCCCGTCGACGGCCTTGACGCCTCCGGCGCAGAGGTCCGGAAGATCCCGGCCGTCTCCTTCCCGTACAAGGTCACCTCCTCCGACCCCGAGGAGCTGCTGGTCTCCGCGCGGACGGCGGGCTGCGACTGCCGCTGGTCATTGGAGCTGGAGTGGAGCGCCGGAAGCCGTACGGGGACGGTGCGGATCACGGACGGCGGGAAGCCGTTCCGCACGAGCGGGACCAGGGGGAGGCCGGCGTACGTGCACGACTCCGCCGAAGGGCGCTGGATCACAGACTCGGACTCCGCACAGACCGGGTGACCGATGAGCAAGAGAAGTGGCCGAACGGCTGGATGGTGACCGACTGCGTACCGGACGGGGCACGCACGTGCTGAGGCGCGCGGCGGCCGCCGCGGTGCTCCTGGCGTCCTGTCGCCGGGGCTCGCGTACGCGGACGACGGCCCCGCACTCGGCACCAGCCCCAGCCGCCGGGGCTCGCTGCTTTCGGTGACGGTGTGCGCCTCGGACACCACCGCCGCTGGCGGCACCCCGGGCACCGATGCGCAATAAGGGCCCCCGGGACCGGACTTGGCCGTGACCGCCGGCCGGGACAGACTGCCGGGATGATCCTCCACCTGCGCGGGACCGTACTGCCCGACGGCGAGCGGCGCGACCTCTGGCTGCTCGGGGACCGCGTCACCTTCGTCCGCCCGGCCGGCGCCGCCGACGTCGTCACCGTGGCCGACGGCGGCTTCCTGCTGCCCGGACTCGTCGACGTGCACACCCACCCGGGCTCCGGCGACGACGCCGGCGACCTCTCCTTCGACCCCGCCCTCTTCGCCGAGCACATCGCCGCGCACCGCGAGGCCGGGACGACGGCGCTGCGCTTCCCCGGACTGCTGGGCGAGGTGCCCGCGGCCGTGCGCGAGGCCCCCGACGCGCCCCGGATGATCACCGCGGGCCGCTGGCTCGCCTGGGCCGGGCTCTCCAGGACCGCCGCGTTCCACACGGTCACCGACGACCTCGTCGCCTCGGCGGTCGCGGAGGCCAAGGCGCACGACGGCTGGTGCAAGCTCATGGGCGACTGGGACTTCGAGGCCGCCCCGGTGCCGTACGAGCTGCTGCGGGCGGTCGTCGAGGGGGTGCACGCGGCGGGCGGCCGGGTCGCCGTGCACTGCCAGTCCGCCGAGGGCGTGCTGGGCGCGGCCCGCGCGGGCGTCGACTCCGTCGAGCACGGGATGGGCATGCCGGAGGAGTGCGTCCCCCTCATGGCGGCGCACGGCACGGCCTACGTGCCGACCCTCACCGCCTTCGCCGGAAGCGCCCCGCTGCGCACCGGCGGCACCGCGAGGGACCGGCTCTGGCGCGAGGGGCACCGCACGATGGTCCGCCGGGTCCGCCAGGCGCACGACGCGGGTGTCACCGTCCTCGCCGGGACGGACTCGGCGCCGTTCGGCAACGTCGCCACCGAGGTCGGGCACCTGATCGCCGCCGGGCTGCCGGCGCACGCGGCGGTGGGCGCCGCGAGCTGGACGGCGCGCGCCTTCCTCGGCCTGAGCGGCCTGGCCGAGGGCGGCCTCGCGGACGTCACCGTCTACGACGCGGACCCGCGGCTGGACCCGGGCACGCTGCACCGGCCCCGCCGCATCGTGCTGCGCGGACGCGTCGTGCGCTGACGGGAGCCGTGGCGGGACCGGTGACCCGGGCCCCGGTACGCCGGTTCCCGGCACCGCGAGGCGGGGCCGGGAACCGGTCGGGTGGGACGGGGTGCGGATCAGACGGCGTGCACGACGTCCTTCTCCTCGGCGAAGTGGCACGCCGACTCGTGCGCCGCCGGGGTGTCCACGCCCTTGAACAGCTCGGGCACCGCCAGCAGCGGCTCCACCTGGGCGCACTTCTCCTGCGCCTTCCAGCACCGGGTGCGGAAGCGGCAGCCCGACGGCGGGTTCGCCGGCGAGGGCACGTCGCCGCTCAGGATGATCCGCTCGCGGTGCTCGCGCGCGTCCGGGTCCGGCACCGGCACGGCGGACAGCAGCGCCTGCGTGTACGGGTGCGTCGGGTGGTCGTAGATCTGCTCGTCCGTGCCGATCTCCGCCATCCGGCCGAGGTACATCACGCCGACGCGGTCGGAGATGTGCCGCACGATCGACAGGTCGTGCGCGATGAAGAGGTAAGACAGGTTGAACTCGTCCTGCAGCCGCTCCATCAGGTTGATGACCTGCGCCTGCACCGACACGTCCAGCGCCGACACCGGCTCGTCGCAGATGATGATCTCGGGGTTGAGCGCGAGGCCGCGGGCGATGCCGATGCGCTGGCGCTGACCGCCCGAGAACTGGTGCGGATAGCGGTTGATGTACTCGGGGTTGAGCCCGACCACGTCCAGCAGCTCCTGGACCCGGCGCCGCCGGTCGCCCTTCGGTGCCACCTCGGGGTGGATGTCGAAGGGCTCACCGATGATGTCGCCCACCGTCATACGCGGGTTGAGCGAGGTGTACGGGTCCTGGAACACCATCTGGATGTTGCGGCGCACGGCCTTCAGCGCGCGCCCGGACAGCTTGGTGATGTCCTGGCCCTTGTAGAAGACCTCGCCCGCGGTGGCCCGCTCCAGGGTCATCAGGAGCTTGGCCACGGTGGACTTGCCGCAGCCGGACTCGCCCACGATGCCCAGGGTCTCACCCTGGTACAGGTCGAAGGAGATGCCGTCGACGGCCTTGACCGCGCCGATCTGCTTCTTGAAGAGGATGCCCTGGGTGAGCGGGAAGTGCTTCACCAGGTTGCGCACCTGGAGGATCGGCTCGCCCCGCTCGACGGGCGCCTCGATGGCGGCGACCGCCTCCGTCTCGGAGTGGGCGTCCACGACCTCGACGTCGGAGACGTTCGGCGTGGCGTCCTGCGGCTCGTCGGTCTTGCTGAGCTCAGCCATGGAGCGTCTCCTTCCAGAAGTGGCACGCGGAGGCCCGGCCGGGCAGTTCGCCGCCGTCGAGCGCGGTGACCGGGAAGAGGGCCGGCTCGTCCGTGCGGCAGATGTCCTGCGCCTTGGGGCAGCGCGGGTTGAAGGCACAACCCGTCGGGATCCGCAGCAGGTTGGGCGGCAGACCCTTGATCGCGTACAGCTCCTGGCCCTTCTGGTCCAGGCGCGGGATCGAGTCGAGCAGACCCCGCGTGTAGGGGTGCGCGGGCCGCTTGTACAGCTCGTGCACCGGCGCGCGCTCGACGATCCGGCCCGCGTACATCACGGCGATCTTGTCCGCGACGTCGGCGACCACGCCGAGGTCGTGGGTGATCAGGATCAGGCCCATGTTGTACTCGCGCTGGAGCTCCGCGAGCAGGTCCATGACCTGGGCCTGGACGGTCACGTCGAGAGCCGTGGTGGGCTCGTCGGCGATGATCAGGTCCGGCTCCAGGGCCAGCGCCATGGCGATCATGATGCGCTGGCGCATACCGCCGGAGAACTGGTGCGGGTAGTCGTTCACCCGGGCCGCGGAGGCCGGGATCTTCACCCGGTCCATCAGCTCGATCGCCTTGGCCTTGGCGTCCTTCTTGGACAGGCCCTGGTGGACGCGGAACATCTCGCCGAGCTGGTACCCCACGCTGAGCACGGGGTTGAGCGAGCTGAGCGCGTCCTGGAAGATCATGGCGATCTTCTGGCCGCGGATCCGGCGGCGCTCCTCGCCGGACATCTTGAGCATGTCCTGGCCGCGGAACAGGATCTCGCCCTGCGGGATCCTGGCCGGCGGCATGTCGAGGATGCCCATGACGGCCTGCGCCGTCACCGACTTGCCGGAGCCCGACTCGCCGAGCACGGCGAGCGTCTCACCGGCGGACACGCTGTAATTGACGCCGTTGACGGCCTTGACGGTGCCCTCGCGGGTGTGGAACTCGACGTGCAGGTCCCGCACTTCGAGCAGGGGCCCGTCGTCGGTGCCGCGCGGCGAGGGCACGGTTGCTTCTTCGATGATGGTCACGTACGCCTCCCTCAGCGCATCTTCGGGTCGAGGGCGTTGCGTACGGCCTCACCGAGCATGATGAAAGCCAGCACCGTGATGCTGAGCAGGATCGACGGGTAGAGCATGATCCACTGGGCGACGCGGATCTGGTTGCCGCCGCCGGAGATGTCGTTGCCCCACGAGACGCCGTCCAGGCCGAGGCCCAGGAAGGACAGCGTGGCCTCGGCGGAGATGTAGACACCGAGCGAGATGGTGGCGACGACGATCACGGGGGCGAGGGTGTTCGGCAGGATGTGCCGGAACATGATCCTCGGGGTGCTCGCGCCGAGCGCCTTGGCCGCCTGCACGTAGTCGGCCTGCTTGGTGGTGATGACCGCGCCGCGCATCACGCGGGCGACCTGCGTCCAGCCGAAGAAGCCCAGCGCGCCGATGACGACCCAGGTCGTGCGCTCCGTGAAGGAGTTCAGGATGACCATGGTGCCGAGCAGGAACGGGATGCCGAAGAAGACGTCCGTCACGCGGGACATGAAGGAGTCGATCAGGCCGCCGAAGTAGCCGGAGATCATGCCGACCAGGCCGCCCAGGAGCGTGACGACGACGGTGGTGCCGAAGCCGACGGCTATGGAGGCCCGGGCGCCGTAGATGGCACGGGCGTAGACGCTGCGGCCCTGCTGGTCGTAGCCGAGCCAGTCCGGCGAACCGACGTCGCTCAGCCGCGGCTTCTGCAGGTAGTGCTTGGAGAGGTCGCCGAGGATCGGGTCCTCGCTGGTGAACCACCCGGGGAAGAAGGTGATGAGCAGCAGGGCCAGGATCAGCACGCTGGAGATGATGAAGATCCAGCTGCGCCGCAGGTCGGCCCAGGCGTCGCCCCAGAGACTGCGGGTCTTCTCGGGCTTGGCCGCGACCGCGTGCGGAGTCATGGAGGGCGTGCCGCCCACCGGGTCGATCGCGCCGGTCTTGACGTCGGTCTTGGTCACGTCAGGCATAGCGAATCCTCGGGTCAAGGACCGCGTAGAGCAGGTCGACGAGCAGGTTGGCGAGCAGGTACACGAGGACGAGGATCGTCACCAGGCCGACGAGGGTCGTGCCCTCGCGGCGCACGATCGACTCGTAGATCGTGCCGCCCACGCCGTGGATGTTGAACAGGCCCTCGGTGACGACCGCGCCGCCCATGAGCGCACCGATGTCGGTGCCCAGGTAGGTGACGACGGGGATCAGCGAGTTGCGCATGAGGTGGACGCCCACCACGCGGCGCCGGGGCAGGCCCTTGGCGATCGCGGTGCGGATGTAGTCGGCGCGCACGTTCTCGGCGACGGAGGTCCGGGTCAGACGGGTCACGTACGCCAGTGACGCGGCGGCCAGCACAATGGCCGGCATCAGCAACTCGTTGTAGTTCGTCGCGTCGTTGACGTTCGGCTTGAGCCATCCCAGGTTGAACGCGAAGACGGCCTTGAGGATGAACCCCAGGACGAAGACGGGGACCGAGATCAGCAGCAGCGAGACCAGCAGGGCCACGTTGTCGGTGATCCGTCCGGCGCGCAGGCCCGCCGCGACGCCGAGGGTGATTCCCGCGATGACCTCGATCACGAAGGCCAGCGAGGCCAGACGGAGGGTCACCGGGAAGGCATCGCCGAGGACGTCCGTCACCGGACGGCCGGAGGCGATCTGCGTGCCGAAGTCGGCATGCAGAATGATGCCCTTCATGTAGTGGTAGTACTGCAGGAAGATGTTCTGATCCAGGCCGTACTCATGACGCAGCGCGGCGATCACCTGCGGGCTGCCGCCCTTGTCGCCGAAGAGCCCTCGCACGGGATCGCCGGGCAGGGCGTAGACCATGAGGAAGATCAGCAGGGTTGTCCCGAAGAACACCGGGATCATCTGGAGCAGTCGTCGTGCGACGTAGCGCCCCATCGTGCCTCCATGTCGGTTACAGCGGCAGCCGACGGGCCCTTTCCTCACGCACCGATGAGCGATGCGTATGGAAAGGGCCCCCCAGCCGCTGCCGCACGCCGGGTACGGCGCAGGCGGCGCCGTACCCGGATCGCGGACTGATTTGCGGTTACTTCTTGACCTGAACGCCGGTCAGGATCGGGTCGCCGTCCTGGGCGTACTCGACGCCGGTGACCTTGTCCGAGTAGCCCGCGTTGACCTTGTAGTACCAGAGCGGAATGCTCGGCATGTACTCCGGGAGCTGCTTCTCGATCTCCTGGTACTTCTTCTCCGACTCCTCGAGCGACGCGGCGCTGTCGGCCGCCTCGATCTCGGCGTCGATCTTCTTGTCGGAGAAGCCGCTCTGGTTGCCGTCCGACTTGGTGCCGAAGAGGTCCCGGATGAAGTTGGCGTTCATCGGGAAGTCCAGCACCCAGCCACTGCGGTACATGGACTTGACCTCCTTCGCGTCACGCGCGTTGAGGTCGGCCTGGAAGTCGGCCTTGGAGTCGCCCACGCACTTGACGCCCGTGGCCTTGGTGATGGAGTTGCAGACCGCCTCCACCCACTCCTTGTGACCGCCGTCCGCGTTGTACTGGATGGAGATCTTGTTGCCGGGAACGCCACCGCCCTCCTTGATGAGGGACTTGGCCTTCGCGGCGTCGTACTTGAAGACGTCTCCGCCGGCGTTCGGCTCGTAGCCGAGGACGCCCTTGGCGACCCAGCCGGTCGCGGGCTCACGGGTGTCCTGGAGCACCGTCTTCGTGATGGTGTCGCGGTCGATGGCCATCGACAGGCCCTGGAGGACCTTGGGGTCGATGTCCTTCCACTGCTTGGTGTAGAAGGCCGGCGCGATGGTCTGGATCGCGGAGTATGCCTTGTCCACGGCACGGTCGCCGAGGTCCGTCTTGTAGACGGGCAGGTCCTTGGGCGCGATCTGACGCAGGACGTCGACGTTGCCGGACTTCAGGTCCTCGTAGGCCGTCTCGAGGTTGGTGTAGTTCTTGAAGACCACACCGCCGTTCTTGGCCTTGTCGGGGCCCTTGTAGTCCGCGTACTTGGCAACTTCGATCTGCTTCTTGTGCTGCCAGCTGACGAACTTGTAGGGGCCGTTGCCGACCGGCTTCTCGCCCGCGGCCTTCGGGTCCTTGAAGAAGGAGTCCGGGAGCGGCGAGAACGTCTCGTAGCCGAGCTTGTACACGTAGTACGGGATCGGCTTCGAGAGCGTGATGGTGAAGGTGCTGTCGTCGACGACCTTCAGGCCGGACATGCTGTCGGCCTTCGGGGAGCCCTTGGCCGGCGCGACGTCGTCGTAGCCCTCGATGTCCGAGAACCAGAAGCTGTTCGTCTGCTTGTTCTTGACGTTCGCCGACCAGTTCCACGCCTTGACGTAGGAGTCGGCGGTCACCGGGGTGCCGTCGTGGAACTTCCAGTCCGACTTCAGCTTGACCGTGTAGGTCTTGTTGTCCTTGGTGTCCACCGACTCGGCGTTCACCATGACGATGTTGCCCTTGTCGTCGTAGTCGACGAGCTGGGAGAACAGGGCATTGATGACGATGCTGCCGTTGGACTCCATGGTGTTGGCAGGCTGCAGCGGGTTCTGCGGCTCGCCCACCTCGACCGAGAACTTACCGTTCGGGTCGACCGCGGCCTTGTTTTCCTTGCCGCTGTCACCATCGCTACCACCACAGGCGGTCGCGCCCAGCGCCACAACCGCGGCTATCGCGACCCACTTGGCGCTCTTGGCACCGCGCATGGGTTCCTCCTCATGAGTCCATTGGTTCACCGCAAAAGGGAGCACTGGTCACACCACCGACACGTCGGCCGGACATGGTGTTCGTGCTCCCCCGCGCTCGTGAGGTCGGCGCCGGCTGCAGCGCGTGACCCGTTGACCGAGCTCTACGCGCCTAACTATCTGCCATGGGCCAGGAGCCGACCACACTCACAAGGTCTCGGTTCGATCACACCTGTCGCCCACTTCTTCCAAAATCCGGACAAAGGGTTTGCTGAAAGATCCCTGCGAAACGGACTTGTTACACATCTATCGGTGGCAGGTGTCCGTATTCCGGACGCATGGGCTCGAAAAACCTGTTGCGGCTAACCTGGCCGCTGTGCCTGGGTGCCATCGGCATGCCCGCACACCGCGATCCGCGGTGTCCCTCCGCCCGTCACACGGCCAACGCGCCTGTACGGCCGGGCCGTTCGGTGAACGGGCGATCACGTCCACGTCCACGGGAGCGAGCGGCGCCCGAAGAACGCCGTGCCGCCACGGACGAGATCCATGTGGTGTGCAGGGTAATGGGAATCGGCCACCCTCAGGGCTTTCTCTTTCACAATGAAGGGTTTTCCCTATCCCTTCTCCAGCCCCCCTGTGTCCTGCCCCCGGCCGGCCGCACCCCGCCCCTCGTCCCACCCCACGGCCGGGACCGCCGTCGGGCCACCGTCAGGCCGTGATCGGACCGCCGTCGGACCGCAGTCAGGCCGCCGTCGGACCGCTGACGGCGGTCCGACGGCTCCGGCGGCTCCGGGGGCTCCGAGGGCTCTGAGGGCTCTGAGGGCTCCCGCAACGACAACGGGCACCCCGCCGAGGCGGGGTGCCCGAGATCTGCTGCCGGGGGCCGGATCAGCCGTGCTTGGCGCGGCTCGCCGAGCGGGCGCGCTCACGCGCGTCCAGGTTCACCTTGCGGATGCGGACGGCCTCCGGGGTCACCTCGACGCACTCGTCGTCGCGGCAGAACTCCAGGGACTGCTCCAGGGAGAGCTTGCGCGGCGGGACGATCGCCTCGAACGAGTCGGCGGCGGCCGAGCGCATGTTGGTGAGCTTCTTCTCCTTGGTGATGTTGACGTCCATGTCGTCGGCGCGGGAGTTCTCGCCGACGATCATGCCCTCGTACACCTCGGTGCCGGGCTCCACGAAGAGGACACCGCGCTCCTGGAGGTTCGTCATCGCGAACGCGGTGACGGCGCCGGAGCGGTCGGCGACCAGCGAACCGTTGTTACGGGTCGTCAGCGGGCCGAACCACGGCTCGTGGCCCTCGTGGATCGAGTGCGCGATGCCCGTGCCGCGCGTACCGGTCAGGAACTCGGTACGGAAGCCGATGAGACCGCGGGAGGGGACGACGAACTCCAGGCGGACCCAG
Organism: Streptomyces sp. NPDC054842; assembly: GCF_053611025.1. Lineage (NCBI taxonomy): Bacteria > Bacillati > Actinomycetota > Actinomycetes > Kitasatosporales > Streptomycetaceae > Streptomyces > Streptomyces sp. NPDC054842. Next base: position 151,620 of record NZ_JBSGZN010000012.1, on the reverse strand, counting down.
CCGGACCCGTGGTTCGACATGTTGTCCATCCGGCCCTTGCGGACGCCCATGAGCTGCGTGACCGCGCCCATGTGCTCCTCGGGGACGTCGATCGTCATGCGCTCGACGGGCTCGTGCACCTTGCCGTCGATGACCTGCGTGACCACCTGCGGCTTGCCGATCGTCAGCTCGAAGCCCTCACGGCGCATCTGCTCGACGAGGATGGCCAGCGCCAGTTCACCGCGGCCCTGCACCTCCCAGGCGTCGGGGCGCTCGGTGTCGAGCACGCGCAGCGAGACGTTACCGATCAGCTCGCGGTCCAGCCGGTCCTTGACCTGGCGGGCGGTGACCTTGCGGTCCTTGACCGCGGCCTTGTTGTCCGCGCCCTTGCCGGTGGCGCCACGGCCGACCAGCGGCGAGGTGTTCGTGCCGATGGTCATCGAGATGGCCGGCTCGTCGACCGTGATGAGCGGCAGCGCGACCGGGTTCTCCGGGTCGGCGAGGGTCTCACCGATCATGATGTCCGGGATACCGGCGACGGCGCAGATGTCACCGGGGCCGGCCTTCTCCGCGGGCTTGCGGGTGAGCGCCTCGGTCATCAGCAGCTCGGTGATGCGCACGTTGGACATCGTGCCGTCGCGCTTGATCCACGTGACGGTCTGGCCCTTGCGCAGCTCGCCCTGCTCGACGCGGAGCAGCGCGATACGGCCGAGGAAGTTGTCGGCGTCCAGGTTCGTGACGTGGGCCTGGAGGGGGGCCTCCTCGTCGTACTGGGGGGCCGGGACGTGCGAGAGGATCGTGGAGAAGAAGGGCTCCAGGCTGTCGCTGTCCGCCGGGACGGTGCCGTCCTCCGGCTTGGTCAGCGAGGCGACGCCGTCACGCGCGCAGGCGTAGACGATCGGGAACTCGATCTGCTCCTCGTCCGCGTCCAGGTCCAGGAACAGGTCGTACGTCTCGTTGACGACCTCGTCGATCCGGGAGTCGGGACGGTCCGTCTTGTTGATGCAGAGGATGACGGGCATCCGGGCCTGCAGGGCCTTGCGGAGCACGAAACGCGTCTGCGGCAGCGGGCCCTCGGAGGCGTCGACCAGCAGCACGACCGCGTCGACCATCGACAGGCCGCGCTCGACCTCGCCGCCGAAGTCGGCGTGGCCGGGGGTGTCGATGATGTTGATGGTGATGACGTCGCCGCCATCCTTCGGGTGGTACTTGACCGCCGTGTTCTTGGCCAGGATCGTGATGCCCTTCTCACGCTCCAGGTCGTTCGAGTCCATCATGCGGTCGTCGAGCGACTCGGCGGCGTGCGCGGCGAAGGCACCGGCCTGCTTGAGCATGGCGTCGACCAGAGTGGTCTTGCCGTGGTCGACGTGGGCGACGATGGCGACGTTGCGGATGTCGTGACGCGTTGCAGTCACAGCCATATTGAGGCGCTTCTCCCGGGGTGAGTGGACGGCCTCCGCTGCGCGGGGCCTGCCGGGCTGAACACGCCACGGCCTTACCCCATGGTACGTGGCCCTGACGGAGGCGGCCTCCGCAGGGCCACGGGGGCCCGCTCCGCGCGACGCCCGGCGCCGCCCCGCGTCAGCCCTTCGAGGGGCCCGCCTGCGGCTTCGCGCCCTTCTTCAGGAACCCCATGTCCTCGTAGACCGGAGTCTGGAAGCCGAAGGCGCCGGCGTTCGCCAGGTGCACGCGGGCGGCCGTCAGCTGCGGGCGCTGATAGAGAGGAATCGATCCTGCGGAAGCCCAGATACGGGCGTCCGCCTTGCGCACCAGGGCGCGCGACTCGTCCTCGTCGAGCTCGGCGATGGCCTGGTCGAAGAGCTGGTCGACCTGGTCGGTGCCGACCCGGGTGTAGTTCTGCTCGACGTTGAGCGAACCGTCGGCGGCCGGGACCGGCTTGGCGTAGATGGGCCGGGCGTCGGTGGCCGGGAACGCGGAGGCCGGCCACGAGTAGAGCGCCAGGTCGTACTGGCCCGACGCGATGTGGTCCTTGAAGTAGCTGTCGTCGGACACCTTCGAGATCTCCGTGCGGATGCCGACGCGGTCCAGCATCCGGGCGATCCGGTCGCCGACGGCGCGCAGCGACTCCGAGCCGGGACCGGAGGGCAGCACGAAGCGCAGGGTCAGCGGCTTGCCGTCCTTCGCCAGCGCGCCGGCCGCGGCGCCCGCCGGAGCGGCCGTCCCCTTGGGCGCGTACGCCCCCGGTGCCCCGCCCTGCTTGCCGTGCTCGCGCAGGTACCGCCCGTCCAGGCGCCGTGCGGCCTGGTCGTCCGCGTTCCGCCCCTTGTCCTTGGGGTGCTTCTTCGCGTGGCTCCCGGCGTCCTTCTTCTTCTCCCGGTCGGCCTCCGAGAGCGCGCCCCGCGGCTTGTCGTCCTCGCCGACGATGTACGTGCCGTCGTCGCCCGACCCCGCCTCCTCCGCGGGCTTCTTCCCCTCGGATCCGGCCGCCTTCTCCGGTTTGCGCGGCTCCTTCACCGGCCCGCCGGGCACCCAGCCGGCGTCGGCGAGCAGCGCCCGGGCCTCCGCGGTGTCCTGGCCGCCGAGGGTGCCGCTGTTGTCGGCGTAGGCGAGCTGGCCGGACAGCGCCAGGTGGCTGCCGACCGGGACGGCGGGCAGGCCGAGCGGCTTGAGCACCACCCGGGCCAGCTCCTCGCGGTCGAGGGCGCGGGCGACGGCACGCCGGACGCGCTCGTCGGCGAGCGGGCCGTCGGAGCCGTTGAGCGCGAGCTGGGTGAACGAGGGTTCGAGCGACTTGCGGACCTCGAAGCCGCGCAGGACCGACTGCCGTCCGGCGTACTTGGCGACCGCCTTGCGCTGCTTCTTGCGGGCCAGGACCTCCTCGCGGGCGGCCTCCTCGTCCGAGCCGTGGGCGACGGCCCAGGAGCGCAGCGCCTTGCCGGGCGTCACGGCGGCGGCCGGGCCCTGCAACGGGGGGCTGCCGTTGGCGGCGGCCCGGGTGATCCGCCCGGCCTCCTCGGGGTCGATCTCGGCGAGGTCGACCTTGTCGGCGTTCAGGGCGGCGGCCCGCCGGTCCCGCGGCACGGCGCGCAGCACCAGCTCGGAGAGCTTGGCGGGGCGGCCCCACCAGCGCGGGTTGCGGGTGAGGGTGACGTCGCCGTCCTCGCGGTCGATCTTCCCCAGCGCGAAGGGGCCCGCCGTCACCTTCAGCTTGCGGCGGGCGCCGTCGTTGAAGGTGTCGGGGGTCCCCATGACGTCCTTCGGGTACAGCGGGGAGAAGAGCGACTTCCAGTCGGCGTAGGGGCGGCTGAAGGTCACGCGGACCTCCAGGTTGCTGGCGCCGCGCTCGATCTTCTGGATGCGGTCGTACCCGGCGTTGCGGGCGGTCCAGTACGCGGTGTCCCTGCCGGACAGGGCCCGCCACTGGGCGGTGAAGTCGGCGGCGCCGATCTCGCGGCCGTTGCTCCAGACCGCCTGCTGGTTGAGCTTGTAGAGGACGACCTGCTTGGGCTCGCGCTCGACGACCTTGGCCGACTCCAGGAAGTCGGCGTTCCGTGCGGGGCGGCCCATGGCGTCGGACCGGTACATGGAGGGCAGGACGGCGCCCGCGATCCGTGACGTCGCCGCGTCGGCGTCCGCCTGGAAGGTGTTCAGCGTCTCGGGCAGGGCGTCCACCGCCCAGCGCAGGGTGCCGCCGTCGGCGACCCGGTCACGGGACGCGGGCGCGATGTCCTGCCCGGCGACGGGCTTGCCCGCCTGGTCCTTCGCGCTGCACGCGGCCAGGGCGGGCACCGCGAGTGCGCCCGCGGTGAGAAACGCGACCGAGCGCATGACCGCGCGCAGTCCGATGCCGTCGTGGGACATCACTGCAACCTCCGGGTCTCGCCGCGCTGACGCTCCGCCAGGAGGACAGTGCGGATTCTGATCACGTTTGGCGGTATATGGAGCTGATCAGATCTATGCGGCCCACTGAAGGGGAGCGGGGCGGTCTCGGGGCCGCGACACGGCGGGGACGGGGCCGAAGCCCACCCGTGCGGCGCAATACCCCCCACGGGGGGGGATCTCCCGGCTCGGGTCTGCTCGGGTGGGCGTCGGGCGCTTCCGGTCCGGTGGGTGGGTCGGGGCCGTGCCGGTACATCCGGCCGTCGGTGGTTGGTGTCGGCCTCTGCTACCAGCGTTCCTCGGTTGCGTACCTCCCGTACCCGACGGCCATCTGATGTACCGGCACGGCCCCTCCCGCCGGATCGCGGCTTGCGGTCGTGGGCTGCTGAGGCGCGGGGGTACGGGTTTGGAGGATCTGGTGCGGCGCAAGGGCGTCCGGCTCGGCCTGGGGCGGCCGTTCGGCTGCGGCACTGGTGCGGTGATGGGGGCGGCTGCCATCCCTCGCCCGGGGCGGGCGGCCGTTCGGCTGCGGCATGGGGGTGGCGGGAGGCGGTGGCCGCAGCCCTTCGGCCTGAGGCGGGCGGGCGGCTGCGGCCTGAGGCGGGCGGGCGGCTGCGGCCTGAGGCGCCATCCGTCCTCGCCTGGAGTGGGCGGACGGCTGTGCGGCCGGGGGGCCGCCCCTCGGTCGGGGGTGGCGTAGGCGGCGTGCGCGGGGCGCGTTCGGGAGTGTGCGCCGGGAATCCGTGCAGATCTCTTCACAGGGGCTCGTGTGACGCGCGACACTCGCAGGCGCATGAACGTTGCCGCCTTGGGCCGCCGAGCCCGTGGAAGTGAGGGCAAGTCATGTCCGTGCACGACGATTTGACGTCAGTCCAGCGCTGCCTAGACGACCTCTCCCGGTCCGTGCGGCGACTGGAACAGCAGATGGGCGCGGGGCTGGAGATGCGCCGCGTGCGCACCGACACCGATCACCTGCGCGAGAGCGTCGCCCTGCTGCGGGAGGCCGCCGCGACGCCGGCCGCACCCCTGCGCCCCGACCTGCTCTCGATCCCCGACACCCCGTACGACAGCTCCCTGTGGACCGATTCGGACGACGAGGGACTCGGCGCCCGCGACCGGCACGCCCCCTGACCCCGACCGGAGCGACAGTTGACCACTGGTACGGAACCCCATCAGGACAGCGGCGGTGTGCGGACACCCACGCGTGCCGCCATCGCCGCCCCGCATCTGCGGACCGACCGCTGGTGGCTGGCGCCCGCCGTCACCGCGGCCGGACTGCTGGCCTTCGTCGTCTACTCGACCTGGCGGGCCTTCGCGGACACCGACTACTACGCCGCCCCGTACGTGTCGCCGTTCTACTCGCCCTGTCTGGCCGAGCGGTGCCAGACCATGCACTCCGGACCGAACGCGGACCTCTTCGGGAGCTGGTGGGCGCTCTCGCCGGCCGTCATCATCCTGATCTTCCCGCTCGGCTTCCGGCTGACCTGCTACTACTACCGCAAGGCCTACTACCGGGGATTCTGGGCGAGCCCCCCGGCCTGCGCGGTCGCCGAGCCGCACAAGAAGTACACCGGTGAGACCCGCTTCCCGCTGGTCCTGCAGAACATCCACCGGTACTTCTTCTACGCGGCGATCGTCGTCGCCGGGATCCTGACGTACGACACCGTGCTCGCCTTCCGCGACGAGACCTACGCCTGGGGCCACATGGGCCTCGGCAGCCTGGTCTTCCTCGTCAACATCGTGCTGATCTGGGCGTACACCCTGTCGTGCCACTCGTGCCGGCACATCGTCGGCGGCAAGCTCAAGCATTTCTCCCGGCACCCCGTGCGCTACCGGATGTGGCAGTGGGTCGGCAGGCTGAACGCCCGTCACATGGCGCTCGCCTGGGCCTCGTTGGTGAGTGTCGCGCTCGCCGACTTCTACGTGTACCTGGTCGCGTCCGGCGCCTTCGACGATCCGAGGTTCTTCTGATGCCCGTGGTGGACCGGCAGGAGTGGGACGTCGTGGTGGTGGGCGCCGGCGGTGCCGGGCTCAGGGCCGCCATCGAGGCCCGGGAACGCGGCGCCCGTACGGCCGTGATCTGCAAGTCGCTGTTCGGCAAGGCGCACACGGTGATGGCCGAGGGCGGCATCGCGGCCGCCATGGGCAACGTGAACTCCGGCGACAACTGGCAGGTGCACTTCCGCGACACGATGCGCGGCGGCAAGTTCCTGAACCAGTGTCGGATGGCCGAGCTGCACGCGCAGGAGGCCCCCGACCGGGTGTGGGAGCTGGAGACGTGGGGCGCCCTCTTCGACCGCACGGGCGACGGGCGGATCTCGCAGCGCAACTTCGGCGGGCACGAGTACCCGCGCCTCGCGCACGTCGGCGACCGGACCGGCCTCGAACTGATCCGCACGCTCCAGCAGAAGATCGTGTCCCTCCAGCAGGAGGACCACCGGGAGACGGGCGACTACGAGTCCCGCCTGAAGGTCTACCAGGAGTGCACCGTCACCCGGATCCTCAAGGACGGGGACCGGGTGTCGGGCGCGTTCTGCTACGAACGCGAGTCCGGCCGGTTCTTCGTCCTCGAAGCGCCCTCCGTCGTCATCGCGACCGGCGGCATCGGCAAGTCCTTCAAGGTGACGTCCAATTCATGGGAGTACACAGGCGACGGTCACGCGCTCGCGCTGCTGGCCGGGGCGCCCCTGCTGAACATGGAGTTCGTCCAGTTCCACCCGACGGGCATGGTCTGGCCGCCGTCGGTCAAGGGCATCCTCGTGACCGAGTCGGTGCGCGGCGACGGCGGCGTCCTGCGCAACTCCGACGGCAAGCGCTTCATGTTCGACTACGTCCCCGACGTCTTCAAGGAGAAGTACGCCCAGTCCGAGGAGGAGGGCGACCGCTGGTACGAGGACCCGGACCACAACCGCCGGCCCCCCGAGCTGCTGCCCCGTGACGAGGTGGCGCGGGCCATCAACGCGGAGGTCAAGGCGGGCCGCGGCTCCCCGCACGGCGGGGTGTTCCTGGACGTCTCCACACGCATGCCCGCCGAGGTCATCCGGCGCCGACTGCCCTCCATGTACCACCAGTTCAAGGAGCTGGCCGACGTCGACATCACCGCCGAGGCGATGGAGGTCGGCCCGACCTGCCACTACGTGATGGGCGGCATCGCCGTCGAGTCGGACACGGCGGCGGCCCGCGGGGTACCGGGCCTGTACGCGGCCGGAGAGGTCGCCGGCGGTATGCACGGCTCGAACCGGCTGGGCGGCAACTCCCTCTCCGACCTGCTGGTCTTCGGACGCCGGGCGGGCCTGCACGCGGCGGAGCACGCCGCCGCACTCGCCGGTGACCGCCCCCCGGTGGACGACCTGCAGATCGACGCGGCCGCCGCCGAGGCGCTGCGGCCCTTCTCCGCGGAGGGCCCCGAGCCGGGGCAGGAGAACGGGCGCCCGCCGGAGAACCCGTACACCCTGCACCAGGAACTCCAGCAGACGATGAACGACCTCGTCGGCATCATCCGCCGCGAGGCCGAGATGGAGACCGCGCTGGAGAAACTCGCCGACCTGCGGGTACGCGCGCGGCGCGCCGGAGTCGAGGGCCACCGGCAGTTCAACCCGGGCTGGCACCTCGCCCTGGACCTGCGCAACATGCTCCTCGTCAGCGAGTGCGTGGCACGGGCCGCGCTGGAGCGGACGGAGTCGCGCGGCGGCCACACCCGCGAGGACCACCCGGCGATGGACCGCGCGTGGCGCCGCGTGAACCTGCTGTGCCAGCTCACCGACCCGACCGGCGGACTGGCGGCCACGGACCCGGTGCGCGGCCAGATCGACCTCGTCAGGACGACCACCGAAGCCATCCGCCCCGACCTGCTCGCCCTCTTCGAGAAGGAGGAGCTGGTCAAGTACCTCGCCGAAGAGGAGCTGTACGAGTGAGCAGCTATCAGGCCCGCTTCAAGGTGTGGCGCGGCGACGTCGGCGGCGGTGACCTCCAGGACTTCACGGTCGAGGTCAACGACGGCGAGGTCGTCCTGGACATCGTCCACCGCCTCCAGGCGACGCAGGCTCCCGATCTGGCCGTGCGCTGGAACTGCAAGGCGGGCAAGTGCGGTTCGTGCTCTGCGGAGGTCAACGGACGGCCGCGGCTGATGTGCATGACGCGGATGTCCGTGTTCACCCGCGAGGAGACGATCACCGTCACGCCCCTGCGCGCGTTCCCCGTCGTACGCGACCTGGTGACGGACGTCGGCTTCAACTACACGAAGGCGCGCGAGGTGCCCGCCTTCGTTCCCCCCGCGGGGCTCGGTCCCGGCGAGTACCGGATGCAGCAGCAGGACGTGGACCGCTCACAGGAGTTCCGCAAGTGCATCGAGTGCTTCCTGTGCCAGGACACCTGCCACGTCGTCCGCGACCACGAGGAGAACAAGCCGGCGTTCGCCGGACCGCGCTTCCTGATGCGCGTCGCCGAACTGGACATGCACCCCCTGGACGCCGCCGAGGACAGCGGCCTGGACCGCAAGCGCAGCGCCCAGGACGACCACGGCCTCGGCTACTGCAACATCACCAAGTGCTGCACGGAGGTCTGCCCCGAGAACATCAAGATCACGGACAACGCCCTGATCCCCCTGAAGGAACGGGCCGTCGACCGCAAGTACGACCCGCTCGTGTGGCTGGGCTCCAGGATCAGGAGGCGGCAGACCTGAGTGCCGGGCGGTGCGCCGTCACCCGACCCAGTCCTCCCGGTACGCCGTCCAGTCCTCCTCGCGGGCCGCGAAGTCCACGTACAGCGCCACGCCGAAGCGGGCGCGGGTGCGGTCCGTGCGGGAGAGGCCGAGGCGGGTGCCGCGGACGGCCGCCGCGACGGTCTCCGCGTTCTCGTGGTGGCTCCAGTCGTCCTCGTGGAAGAAGGGCAGCCCCATCAGCAGGTCCGTCGACTCCGGCGTGACCTCCAGGGCGAGCGAGGTCTGCTGGGCGACATGACCCCCGAACAGACTCTCCAGGGGCAGCGCGGTGTCGTACGCCATGAGGGCGATCTGGTCGACCTTGCGCGCGACCTGCCCGAAGTACTTCTGGGACCACCACTTGGGGTGTCCCGTGAGGGCGCCCCGGACGGAGTTGGCCGCCGGGAGCGGGTCGATCTGGTGGGCCGCGACGGACAGCGGCACGCCCCGGGCCCGGGTGACCCGGTGCAGGTCGTCGAGGAGCGCGAGGTAGTTCCGGTCGCCCGAGTGCAGGGGCTCCAGGTCGAAGTGGGCGCCGTCGAAGCCGGCGGCGAGGATCTCCCGGGTGGAGCGCACCACGGCGTCCCGGGTAGCGGCGCGCTCCAGCCGCATCCCGTGCGGCCCCTCGCTCGCGAGCGCGTCGCCGAGCCAGGCCTGGACGCGGACGCCGGGCAGTTCCCGGTGCACGGCCGCGAGCAGCCAACCGGCCCGGGGGTACGCCGACTTCGGCAGCGTCCCGTTGTGCTCCAGCGGCCCGGCGTGCACGTACAGGTCGTGGATCCCGGTCCCGCGCAGCCGCTCGGCGAGGCCCCTCACGTCCGCGTCCCGCTTCCGCCCGTCGACCCAGGCGTGGCCGAGCCAGAGGGCGTCCCGGTTCCGGGTCAGGGTGCCGTCGGCCAGGTCCCCGGCGTAGTTGACGCGCAGGGCGACCCCGGCCGCGAGGGGCGGGAGCAGCAGGACGAGCGCGAGGGCGAGGGCGATGCGCTTGGGCCGTCGCAGCGACGGCCGCCGCCACACGTCCAACGCCCGCCGGACCCACCCGGTACGGCCCCGGGACACCGCGCCACCATCACCGGCACGTCCGTCCTCCCCACCAGGCCCGGACACCGACGCCGAGTCAGGGTCCGGCTCCGGCTCCGGCTCCGGGTTCCGATGGGCTTCCGGCTCGGACGCAACCGCCCCCTTGGGCTCGTCCGGCTCCTCAGACGCCTGCGACCGCGCGGGCGGCACCGGCTGCGCGGGGGCCTGCGCCTCCTCGGGCTCCTCTGCCTGCCCGCGCGGCTCCGCCCTCGCCTGGTCCTCGGAAAGGGCCGGCCGCTCCAAGTCCTGCGGCCCCACCGCCCGTTGCGACTCCCCGTTCGGCTCGGAATCTTCTCGCCCCGTGTTCATCCCCCACGCCCCTCCGTCGCTCCCCCGAACCCTCCGTACCCTAGGCCCCGCCTCCTGACGGCACCCCGCTCGCGCCCCCGCACAGGGGGCCATACGCTCCCAAAGGTGACGACACCGACGAGCCGGAGCCGGGCGCGGGTGGCGTGCGCCGTCGCCGGGGTGCTGCTGTCCGTGGGCCGGCTGTCGGTACCGGCCGCGGCGGCGAGCACCGGCGTCCCGGCGGGCGCGACCGAACGGCCCGGCGCCGTCGCCGGACCCGCGGTCCCCGTATCCGGCGCCGCGGGCCGGCACGCCGACGAGGACGGCAGCTCCACCGCCGACCTCGTGCTGCCCCTCGTCACGGTGGCCGTGGCGGGGACGCTGGCCTCGTACGGGTATCTGCGGCGCGTACGGCGCTCCCGTACCCGTACGACTCCCGGCGGCGCCGCCCGGTCGCACCGGGCCGGCCTGCCCGGCGGGCCCGACCGGTCCGGTCCGCCGGACGCGGACGGGTGAGGGTCAGAACAGGCTGAGCAGCGCCTCCGCAGGATCCGCGAGGCCCGTCTCCCCGTCGGGGAGCGGCAGTTCGAACCAGACCGTCTTGCCGCGGGGCGTGCGCCGCGACCCCCAGGCCGCGGAGAGCAGCCCGACGAGCTGGAGCCCGCGCCCGCCCTCGTCGGTGTCCCGCGCCCGGCGCCGGCGCGGCTGGACGAGCCCCGCGTCCCAGACCTCGCACACCAGTGTCCGGTCGAGCAGCAGCCGCAGTCTGATCTCGCCCTCGCCGTACCGCAGGGCGTTCGTCACCAGCTCGCTGACCAGCAGCTCCGCCGTGTCGACGAGGGGCTCCAGGTCCCAGGAGAGCAGCTGGCCGCGCGCGTACTCGCGGGCGCGGCCCACGCTGCGCGGCTCACGCGGCAGCGTCCAGTCGCCGACGGACTCGGCGGGCAGCCCCTGGACACGTGCCATCAGCAACGCGATGTCGTCCTCGCCGTGGTGCGTGTCGAGGGTGCTGAGGACGTGGTCGCAGACGTCCTCCAGGGGCTGGGTGGGGTCGGTGAGGGCTCCGACGAACGCCTGGAGCCCCTCGTCCAGCGGATGGTCCCGCGACTCGACCAGTCCATCCGTGTAGAGCGCGAGCAGAGCGCCCTCCGGGAGCTCCACCTCCACCTCCTCGAACGGCTCGCCGCCGACCCCGAGCGGCATGCCCGGCGGCACGTCGAGCATCAGCGCGCTCTCGCCGGGCTCGACCAGCACCGGGGGCAGGTGGCCCGCGTTGGCGAAGGTGCACCGCCGGGTGACGGAGTCGTAGACCGCGTACACGCAGGTCGCGAGGTACACCTCGGAGAGGTCGGCGTCGCGGGGCTGGCGGGCCGTGCGGGTGGCCTGCTGGACTCCGCCGGGAGTGCCGAGCCCGCGGGCGATCTCGTCCAGCGCCGAGAGCACCTCGGCGGGTTCGAGGTCGAGCAGGGCCAAGGTGCGGACGGCGGTGCGCAGTTCGCCCATCGCGACGGCGGCGCGCAGGCCGCGGCCCATGACGTCGCCGACGACCAGCGCGGTGCGGTGGCCGGGAAGTTCGATGACGTCGAACCAGTCGCCGCCGACCTCGGTGGCCGCGTTGCCCGGGAGGTAGCGGCAGGCGATGTCCAGGCCGGAGGCCTCCGGGTCGCCGGGCGGCAGCAGGGACCGTTGCAGCATCAGCGCCCGCTCGTGCTCGCGGCGGTACAGGCGGGCGTTGTCGATGCAGACGGCCGCACGCGCGGCCAGTTCCACCGCGAGGGCGCGGTCGCGTTCACCGAACGGCTCGCTGCCCTTCGTCCGGGAGAACTGGGCCAGGCCGACGACGGTGTCGTGGGCGACCATCGGGACGGCCAGCGTGGACTGTATGAGACCGCCTTCCTCGGCGGGGATGTGCTGGGGCCGTGCGGTGCGCAGGGCGTCCGCGCAGGACGAGTTGAAGGAGTAGTGGTGGACGGCGCCGACGGCGACGGGCGCGGGTCCGCCGACGAAGGGCGCGTCGGAGACGGCACTGGAGAAGGCGACCCGGCGCAGCTCGGCGCTGCCGTCGGCGAGGCCGGGCGGGGTTTCGTCGCCCGCCAGGAGCCCTTGGTAGAGGTCGACGGTCGCGAGGTCGCAGAAGCCGGGGACGACGACGTCGAGGAGTTCGCGGGCGGTGGTCTCCAGGTCGAGGGAGTTCCCTATCCGGGCGCCGGCCTCGTTCAGCAGGGCCAGGTTGCGCCGGGCGGCGGCGGCCTCGCGGGCGGCGGCGCGGCGGCGGGTGATGTCGGTTCCCAGCCAGGCGATGCCGATGGGGCGGCCGGTGCCGCTGTGCACGCGGTAGAGGTTGACCGACCAGTGGCGGCGCTCGTCGGAGTCGGGCAGCTGGCCCGTGACGTGCATGTCGGTGATGGAGTTGCCGGTCTCCAGGACCCGGCGCAGGGTCGCGGCGACGCGCTCGGCCTCCGAGCGGGGCAGGTAGTCGTGGACGGTCCGGCCGCGGTGGTCGTCGACGCTCCCGCCGAACACCGAGGCGAAACGCTCGTTGGCCCGGCGGATCCGCAGGTCACCGTCGATGAGCAGGAATCCGAAGGGAGATTGACCGAAAATCGCCTGAGAGGCGGCGAGATCCGTCTCGATCCGGCGCAGGGTGCGCACGTCCACGACGATGCAGACGGCCGCCCGCTCGCCGTGCTCGGTGGTGGTGGGCATCACGTAGACCTCGGCGAGGCCCTCGGTGGGGCCGTCGCCCCCGGCGCGGGCCGGCGCCCGGAAGGGGACCACGCCGGTCCACTCGCGGCCGTCGAGGATCTCGGCCATCTTGCGGTGGCCGCGCTCACGCTGGTCGGAGGCGACGAACGCCTCGATGGGGTCCATGCCGACGGCCCGCTCGGCGGGGATTCCGAAGAGCTGCTCGGCGCGCAGGCTCCACTGGTCGACGAGCCCGTCGGAGCCGATGGAGAACGACGCGACCTTGATGTAGTCGTAGATCGAGCCGGGCGGACTGCTCTGCCACATCGCGTCGCCCGCGCTCTCCGCGTCGCCCACCGCGTCTCCGGGCCCGGCGGGCGGAACCTCGCCCGCGGCGTCTGCCGTGGCGCGGTCCGACGGGTCCTCGGACTCCGTGGCCTTCGCTGGTATCTCGCTCACGCGAACCGTCCCCTCCAGCTCACCGCGTCCGGCACCGGTCACCGGGGGCGGCTGCCCGCAGTATCCAGCACTACGGTCCCGCACGACACGGTGTTCACGATCACAGCACGGTCCCGATGGTTTTTGGACCGGCCGCCTCATACTTCCAGTCTTCTAACCAGGTGAGGCCCAGTCGAACCAAAGACTGCCGTCGGCCCCGGCGGCCTGTTCCTTTCGACGCCGCCGTACGCCGCCGCCCCGGGGATCCGCGCGCACCGGCCGGGTGCCCGCGCACCGGTCCCCCATGCATGGAGTCCCGCACCCCTCAGCCGGGAACCGCCAGCTCGAACCACACGGTCTTGCCCGCTTCACCGGGCCGCATGCCCCAGCGGCGCGAGGACCCGGCCACGAGCTGGAGGCCGCGCCCGCCCTCGTCGTCGGGGTGGGCCGACCGCTCGTGGGGCAGCTCGGGAAGAGGGTCGGAGACCTCGACGAGCAGGGCGTCCGGCATCCCGGCGGGGCGCAGCAGCCGCACCCCGATGGGGCCGGTGGCGTGCCGCAGCGAGTTGGTCACCAGCTCGCTCACCAGCAGGGCGGTGATGTCGCCGAGGGAGTCGAGGTCCCAGGTGCGCAGCTGGCCGCGCACGAGGGCGCGCGCGGTGCGGACGGCGCCCGGCTCAGCGGGAAAGGTCCACTCGACGCATTCGCCTTCGGTGTGGAGCACGCCGATCACTTCCCAGGCCAGAAGCCCACCCATGTCCGATTTCGTGGGGTTAATGGGCACATACCCGATATCCGGGACGCTTTACCGCGTTCGTCGGCGCACTGTGGCACGAACGGCGTACGGGAGGGCCGGACGGCGGGACGGGGTGCGCCCCGCACCTCCCGCGCGGTACGCCGCACGCCTCAGGCCGACGCGGTCCACCACGGGAGGACGGCACGGACGGCGGGGACGTCCTGGTCGAGCCAGTCCACGCCGTCGGTCTCGTCCGGCGTCAGCCAGCGCAGTGCGTCGTGGTCCTGGAGGGGCTTCGGCTCGGCCGAGCCGGGGAGCAGACGCGCGGTCCACACGCGCAGGACGAGACCGGGCTTCAGGGGCCACTCCCCCGGGACCCGTTCGCCGGGCTCCGTCTCCACGCCCAGCTCCTCGCGCAGCTCGCGCACGAGGGCGGCTTCGGGAGCCTCGCCGGGCTCGACCTTGCCGCCGGGCAGTTCCCAGCGGCCGGCCAGCTCGGGAGGGGCACTGCGGCGCGCGGCGAGCAGACGTCCCTCGCTCAGCAGGGCGGCCGCGACGACCACGATCGGTTCGGTCATGCGCCGGAGCCTACGGGAGGAGCGGGGAGCCCCGTTCCGGGCAGGCGCGAGGACGGCGGAGGGACGGCGGAGGCTGCGGAGACCGTGCGGGAGCGCGGGTCACCTCGCCCCGTTCTGGCCGATCCGCTCGACCCAGTAGAGCTGCTTGTGCCCGCGGGCGTCGAGGCTGTCCGCGATCTTCTGCGCCTCGGCACGGGTCGCGTACCGGCCGACGCGGTAGCGGTTGCCGTTGTCGTCCTGCCGTATGACGAGCCAGGGGAGAGTGATCGTGCCGTCGTTCATCGCGCCCCTCCTCGTCCCGTCCCCGGCCTGCGCCGCGCCCCGCTCCATAAGGAAACCGCAATCCGCATATGCCCGAGCCTACGCCTAACCTTCACGCAGCGAATACGGGTTTTCACAAAGAGGTACGCAACCGGCCATGACGGAGGGGGCGCACGCCGTCGAATGCGCCGTGGAGCGCCGGTTGAGCCCAGGACGAGCGGCGCCTAGCAGCGCACGAGCAGGCCCGGGAACCGGCCGGGGCCCGCGCGCGAGAAAGGCCAGATTCCAACTGCCCGGCAAGCAGGCCCCACTTGGGCGCCGCCGGAGCCCGGCCACGCACCGCGGGACCGCAACACCCCTCGTGGCTCTGCCCGAACGCCCCTCGTGACGCTGCCCGCAGACAGCGGCGGCCGCCGCCCTCGCGCTGGGGCGGCTACTTCACCGGCAGGTGGTACGACACCCGGTAGCGGTCCGCCGGCACGACCACGTCGGCCGTCTCGACCGGCCGCCCCGAGGCGTAGTACGTCCGCTGGACGACGAGGACGACATGGCCGGGAACGCCGCCCAGCGCGAGGAGTTCCTCGGCGAGACCGGGGCGCGCGCCGACCTCCTCGGTCACGTTGTCCACGATCACGTCGATGGCGGCCATGCGCTCGACGACGCCCATGCCGCCGAGGGGTCCCTCCTCGGGGAGCATCACGGGGGTGCGGCCGGTGACGGCGAGCGGCTCCCACGAGGTGGAGAGCATCATCGCCTCGCCGGCGTCCCGGAAGACGTACTTGGTGCACATGACGCGGTCGCCGGGCTTGATGGCGAGCCGCTCGGCGATCGCGCTGTCGGCCTCCGTCTGCTCGCTGCGCGACTCCCACGTGCCGCGCGCGGAAGACTCGGCCTGCTCCTGGCGGAAGGGGGTCGCGCCGCTGTCCGGCCGGTACCCGGAGCGGGCGACACGGCGCGGCACGGGCCGCTCGCGCACATAGGTCCCGGAGCCGGAGCGGCCCTCGACCAGGCCCTCGGCCATCAGCACCTTGCGCGCCTCCAGGGCGACGGTGTCCGAGACGCCGTACTCCTCGCGGATGCGGGCCTGGGAGGGAAGACGGGTGTGCGGGGGAAGTGAACCGTCGACGATCTTCTTACGGAGATCACCCGCGACGCGCAGGTACGCCGGCTGCTCACCGAATGTCACTGGCCGCTCCCATCAGGTTGTACAGACAGCAACAGCGTGGCAACCGTGGGTTCTCTCGTGCAAGCAAAGGCCAGAGAATCACTCGATGTGATGACATGCGGCCCGCGAGGGCTTTACGCAGGCACTTTCTCCCCGCTATAGAGGTGATCACACCTCCGCGTCGTCGCCGTCTCCCCCGCCGCCCTCGCCGCCGCCGTCCTCCAGGTACTCGGGCGGTGTGGTGTCGAGGCCCAGGGCCTTGCGTGCCGTGACCGTCCGGTGGGGGTCCGTCAGCTCGGTGCCCTTGTCGTAGTGCGGGTAGAAGGCGTCGGCGTCCGGGGCGTCGGCCGCCTTCGCCCACTCCCTCCGCGCCGCGTCCAGGTCGTCGGCCAGGGCCGCCACGGGCTTCGCCGCCCCGGGCGCGAAGGTGTGGCCGCGCAGCAGTTCCGCCTGCTCCGCGAGCGCGTCCGACACCCGGTCCGCCCACTTCCGGTGGCCGGGCAGGTCGTCCTCGACGTACTCCTCCTCGGGCGCCGTGTCCATGGCCGTGTTGAGGACGCGGGCGGCCTCCAGGTAGGCGAGCTGGTCCGGGTCGAGGGTGGTGCCGTCGTTGCGCAGCGAGCCGGTCAGGCTGCCCTTCTCGTCCGTGTTGCCGAACATGCAGGTGATCTCGCGGTCACCCAGGCGCCAGCTCTGCCGGGTGGGCGTGAAGTAGTAGACGTCCACGTCGTCCGGGACGGCCCAGGCGTCCATGGCGTACCGGTCCTGCAGCGCGTAGCACTTCGTGTCGGCGACGTCGGTGATCCTGTCGTCGCCGGGGTAGGCGCCCGGCTTCATGGTGAAAGCGGCGAACACCTCCGCGTCGTGCCTGCCCGTGCACGGCACCCGGTCGACGTCGTACGCGTAACCCTCCATGGAGCCGCCCGGCGCGTCGAAGCACTCCCCCTTGCCGACGGAGAAGGTGATGTCGGACCCCTCGGCCGCCGCGTCCCTGATCCCGTCCTGGAAGCCCTCCCAGAAGCCGCCGAGGGAGCCAAGCGCGATCAGTACGACACCGAGCGACGACATGACGATGCCGCCCACGGCCATGCCCGTGCCCCGCTCGCCGCGCTTCTTGATCTGGCGGAGCGCGACGATGCCCAGGACCAGTCCCACGGCGGGCAGGAAGCACAGGATGCCGAGCACGAGGGCCGCGATCGCCAGGCCGTTCACGGGCGCCGGACGGTTGTAGGGCGAGTAGCCCTGGCCCCAGGTCTGATACGGCTGGTGCACGTACGGGCCCTGCGCGGGAGGTGCCGGGTACGCGTCCTGCGGCTGCTCGGGCCCGGGCGGCGGGGGTATGGCCACTAGTACCTTGCTCCTCGTGCGGGGGTGTACGGACGGCCGAGCGCCTGCCGTACGGCTGGGCGAATGGTAAGCGGGACGCGGGCGGGGGCGGTATGCGCACGACGAAGGCGACGATCCGGGCGGTCAACGGCCTCACCGCGAGGTGGGCGGAGACCGTGTCCGGCGCGACGGTGTTCTCCGCGGCCGGGGTGTGGCCCCTGCTGGGGCTCCTCGCCGACGGGGCGGGCGGGGCGGCCCGGGCGGAGCTGTCGGAGGCCGTCGGGCTGCCCGCTGAGGAATGTGCCGGCCGGGCACGGGAGTTGCTGGATGCGCTGGCGGAGGTGCCGGGGCTGGAATCGGCGCTCGGGCTGTGGACCCATCGCACGCTGGAACTGCGGGAGGAGTGGGAGGCCGGGCTCCCCGCGGGGACGCACGGGGTCCTCACCGGCGTCGAGGACACCGACCGCGCGGCCCTGGACGCCTGGGCGGAGAAGCGGACCGGCGGGCAGATCCGCCGGATGCCCGCTCCCCTCAACGCGGGCACCGAGCTGGTGCTCGCCGGCGCGCTGGTCCTGCGCACCGACTGGTACCGGCCCTTCCAGGAGGGCGCGCTGTGCCCGGGGTCGGGGCCGTGGCGCGGCCTCGAACTGGCGGGACTGTGGCGCACCAGCGCCCTGCTGGACCGCGTCGGGGTCGCGGACACCCCGCACGGCGCGCTCACCGAACTGAAGGTCCTCGGCACGACCGGCGTCGACGTCCATCTCCTGCTCGGCGAGGAGCGGATGGACCCCGGCACGGTGCTGGGCGAGGGGGTGCGCGTGCTCGGGCGCGAGCGGACCGTCGTACCGGGCGACCGGCTGCCGTACGGCGAGGCGGGGCCCGGTGTCCGGGTGGAGCGCGAGCGCTGCCCGACGCCGCGACCGCCGCTGCTGTCGGTCGACACGGTGCCGTTCACCCTGTCCGGCGAGCACGATCTGCTGCGGCGGCCGGAGCTGTTCGGTCTCACGGCGGCACGGGACGACCGTCGGGGGCACTTCCCCGGGATCAGCGCCCAGCCGCTGTGCGTGGGTTCGGCCCGGCAGTCCGCCACGGCGGCCTTCGGAGCCCACGGTTTCCGCGCCGCCGCGGTCACCGCGATGGCGGGGTTCGCAGGAGGTGCGCCGCCCACGCCGCGCCACATGAGGACGGTCGTCCGCGCCACGTTCGACCGCCCCTTCGGCTTCCTCGCGGTGCACCGCCGCTCACGCCTCGTCCTCGCGGCCGGCTGGGTCGACGACCCGGAACCGTTCCGCGAGGACGAGGATCAGGAGTGGAACTGACGAACCGTCAGAACTGAAGGGCCCAGGCGTCGATCTTCCCGACGTCCGCCGCCGCGTTGTCGCTCACGCGCAGCTTCCACGTGCCGTTGGCCGCCTCGGAGGAGGCGTTCACCGAGTACGTGGTGTTGATGTTGTCCGAACTGCCGCCGGTCCCGTACGCCTTGAGGGTGTACGCCGAGCCGTCGGGGGCGATCAGCTGGACCTGGAGGTCGCCGATGTACGTGTGCACGATGTGCACCTCGACCGACAGCGCGGCGGGCGCGTTGCCCGAGACGCCGCTGACGGTGACCGGGGACTCGACCGTCGTGTTGTCGGCGATCGCGTAGTCACCGGTGTTCTCGAAGCGCGGTCCGGGCGGGGTCGTCGTACCGCCGCCGACGTTCAGGAGGCGGTTGGGCGAGCCGGTGCCGGGGCTGGTGACGACGCCGGTCGAGGCGGCGGCGACGAGGCCCGAGGCGACCTGCGCGGGCGTGGAGCCGGGGTGGTCGGCCAGGTACAGCGCCGCCGCGCCCGTCACGTGCGGGGTCGCCATCGACGTGCCGGAGATGGTGTTCGTCGCCGTGTCGCTCGTGTTCCACGAGGAGGTGATCGAGGAGCCCGGGGCGAAGATGTCCAGCGCGGAACCGTAGTTGGAGAAGCTGGAGCGGGCGTCGGACGACGTGGTCGAGCCGACGGTGATGGCCTCGGCGACCCGCGCGGGCGAGTAGTTGGAGGCGTTCGCGTTGTCGTTGCCAGCGGCCACGGCGAAGGTGACGCCGGAGGCGATGGCGTTGCGCACGGCGGTGTCGAGCGCGCTGTCCGCGCCGCCGCCCAGCGACATGTTGGCGACCGAGGGACCGCTGTGGTTGCGGGCCACCCAGTCGATGCCGGCGACGACCTGGGCGGTCGTCCCGGACCCCGAGTTGTTGAGCACACGGACGCCGACGATCTTCGCCTTCTTGGCGACGCCGTACGCGTTGCCGGCGACCGTGCCGGCGACGTGCGTGCCGTGGCCGTTGCCGTCCTGCGCGGTGTTGTCGTTGTCGACGGCGTCGTAGCCGTAGGAGGCACGGCCGCCGAAGTCGCTGTGCGTGATCCGGACGCCGGTGTCGACGATGTACGCGGTCACGCCCTGCCCGGCGCTGTCGGGGTAGGTGTACTTGCTGTCGAGCGGCAGGGCCTTCTGGTCGATGCGGTCCAGGCCCCAGGAGGGCGGGTTGGTCTGGGTCGCGTTGATGTGAAACGTACGGTTCTGCACCACGGAGGCCACGGCCGGGTCGGCGGCGAATCGTTTCGCCTCGGCGGGGGTCGCCTCGACGGCGTAGCCGTTCAGGGCCTTGGTGTAGGTCCGCTCGATCTCGGCGCCGTAGGTCCTGGCGAGGGCCTTGCCCCGCGCCGAGGACGACTTCGCGGCCTGCGGGTCCAGGGTCACGATGTAGCTGTTCGCGACCGCGTCGGCGTCGCCGGCGTACTGGATACGGCCCTCACGGGCCGGGGAGGCGTTCGCGGGGAGCGCCGAGACGATGCCGAGCACGAGGGCCGCGGCTGCCGCGCCGGCCAGTCCTCGGCGGGTGTGACGCATCACTGCCATCTGAGGGATCCTCCTCAATCGGTGGTGCGCTGGTGGGGGGTGGTGCACGAACCGAAACGACAGGGGCATGACAATCTGCTGTGGCTTCCCTGTGCGTCAGCCGAAAGATTGAGGCTTCCACAGGAATTGCACAAGGGTCCTGCACGGCCGTAACGCGAGTGCCATGTGCCCGTCATGACAGACCGTCACCAACCAGCCGATCTAACCTGCGTTCATGACACCCTTGCCGGATTGTTTCTGCCCCGCGGACGGCACGCGCGTCCCCGCCGGATCGCTCGCCTGGCGCTGCCCGAACTGCGGCGGACCGCTGGATCTGGACTTCTCCCCGACGCCCCCGACCCTCAAGTCCCTCACCGGACGGGTCAATTCGCTCTGGCGTTACGCGGAGTGCCTGCCACTGGCCGCACCGACGGTCAGCCTGGGCGAGGGCCGCACCCCGCTGGTGCCGCTGCGCGACGGCGTCTCGGCCAAGCTCGACTTCCTGATGCCGACCCTGTCGTTCAAGGACCGCGGCGCCGTACTGCTCGCCGAGCTGGCGCTGCGGCTGCGGCCCCGGCGGGTCCTCGCGGACAGCAGCGGCAACGCGGGCACGGCCGTCGCCGCGTACTGCGCGCGGGCCGCCCTGCCCTGCACGGTGTACGTCCCCGCGGGCACCTCGCCGAAGAAGCTGGAGCAGATCGAGGCGCACGGCGCCCGGCTGCACGTCGTCGACGGCGACCGCGAGGCCACGGCGGCGGCGGCCCGGGAGGCGGCGGACGACCCGGAGACCTTCTACGCCTCGCACGTCTTCAACCCGTACTTCCTGCACGGCACGAAGACCTACGTGTACGAACTGTGGGAGGCCCTCGACGGACGCCTCCCGGACGTCCTCGTCGTACCGGTCGGCAACGGCACGCTGCTCCTCGGCGCCGCGCTCGCCGTCGCCGAACTGCACGCGGCGGGCTTCATCGACCGGCGGCCCGCCCTGTACGCGGTCCAGTCCGCCGCGGTGGCGCCGCTGGCCCACGCCTGGGCCGAGGGCGCGGACGACCTGGTCGGCGTCACGGCCGCGGCGCCCACCTTCGCGGAGGGCATCGCGATCCCCCGGCCGCCCCGGGCCCGCCAGATCCTGCGCGCGGTGCGGGAGTCGGGCGGGACCTTCCTCACGGTCACCGAGGACGAGATCCGGCACGCCCAGACGGACCTGGCGTCACGCGGGCTGTACGTCGAGCCGACGGGGGTCGCCTGCTGGGCGGCCGTACGGGAGGAGCAGCTCGGCGCCCGCACGGCGGTGGTCCCGCTGTGCGGAGCGGGAGCGAAGACGGGGCTGGCCCGGGGGTAGCGGGGCGGGGACGAAGACGGGGCCGGCCCCGGGAGTAGTGGGGCGGGCGCGAGGTTGGGCCGGCCCGGAGGCAGCGGGCGAGGATGAAAACGGTGCCGGCCCGGGAGCAGCGGGGCCGGACCGAGGGAGCCGGTCGCCAGCGGCTTCGCAGGGCTGCGGGCGGGCAGGTCGAGGGCGGACGCGGCGAACCCTTCGGGCTCTCAGGGCCCCAGGGCCCCAGGGCGCCTCAGGACCCGAGGGCGGCTCAGGGCCGTTCCTTCTCCAGCAGGTCGACGCAGCGCCCCAGCAGGCCGATCAGCGCCTCCCGCTCCTCGTCCGTGAACTCGGCCGCCAGGGCCCGCTCGACCCGCACCGCCCGTACGTCCGCGTCGGCCATGACCGCCCGCCCCGCGTCGGTGAGGCGGGTCTCCAGCACGTTCCGGTGCCAGGCGTGCGGCGTGCGCTCGATGTAGCCGCGGTCCTGGAGGTTCTTCAGGACCGTGTTCATCGTGGGCGGGGTGACCCCGCACAGGCGGGCCAGCGCGGCGGCCGAGATACCGGCGTTGGCGCCGAGGTGCAGCAGCGCCCCGTACTGCGCGACGGTCAGCCCGGCCGGCTTGAGGACGGCGGTCTTCGTCGCGTTGAGAGCCTGCTCGGCCCGCTTGATGTGGGAGCCGAGGCGCTCGGCCGCGGGCATGGACGTCATCCCCGCATCGTACGGCGACACGGCGCTGAGCCCCTGATCATCAATAAGCACCTTGACGAGCATTAGAACTCTAATCTACGTTCGCACTCGACTCGCTGCGAGCATTCTGCAGCCGCCGACCGAGAGGCACCGTCGTGTCCCGTTCGATCCAGCGCCGCACCTTCCTGACCGCCGCCGCACTCACCGCCGCGGCGACCGCGACCTCCGTACCGCCCGCGGCCACCGCCGCCTCCCGCACCCCCGCCCCGCGCGTCACCACCGCGTACGAACTCCCGGGCGACCACGTCTACCCCGAGGGCATCGCCGCCGACCCCCGGACGGGCCACCTGTACGTGGGTTCGTACGCCACCGGTGCCGTCTACCGCACCACGCCCGGCCGCCGCACGGCCGAGGTCTTCCTCCCCGCCGGTACGGACGGCCGCACCACGGCCAACGGGCTGAAGACCGACCGCGCCGGCCGGCTCTGGGTGACCGACTCGACGGCCGGCGTGGACGTCTACGACCTGCGCTCCCGGGCCCTGCTGGCCCGCTTCGACGTGCCCGGCGACGCGCCGCGCTTCGTCAACGACCTGGCGATCACCCCGGACGGCAGCGCCTGGCTGACGGACAGCGTGCGCGAGGTCGTCTACCGCGTGACACCGGCGGACCTCGCCCGGGCGACCGCGCGCGGCGGCCGCTCGGTACTGACCACGGCGTACGAACTCGGCGGCGTCCTCACCCCGCACGCCCCCGGCACCTTCACCCTGAACGGCATCGTCGCCGCCGGCCGGCACCTGTTCACGGTCGACATGGCGGCGGGCACCCTCCACCGCGTGGACCTGGCCACCGGCGCCGTACGCCCCGTCGCGCTGTCCGGCGGCGACCTGCGGCACGCCGACGGACTCGAACTGGTCAACGGCACCCTGTGGGCGGCACACAACACGACCAACACCATCAGCCGCTGGCGCCTCTCGCGCGACGGCACGGCGGCCCGCCTGGAACGCCGTGTCACCGACGCCTCGCTCCAGATCCCGACCACCCTCGTACGGCACCACGGCCGGACCCTCGTGGTCCGCTCGCAGTTCGACCAGGGCGGGCCGATGGGGCCGGGCACACCGCGCACGCCGTTCACCGTGGCCCGGGTGCACGGCATCTGAGCCCCGGTCAGCCGCCGGCCGCCGCGGCCAGCCGCTGCTGCTCCTCCTCGACCAGACGGCGGGCCAGCCGGTCGTCCGAGACGTCGACCGCGTCGGGCGTCGCCTCCGCCACGTCACTGCGGCGCGCGTAGGCGTCGAACAGCCGGTCCTTGTTCTTCAGGATCTCCAGCAGCCGCTCGTCCACGCTGTCCGCGGCGAGCAGGCGGTGCACCTGGACCGTGCGCACCTGCCCCATGCGGTGGGCGCGGGCCACGGCCTGGTGCTCCAGGGTCGGCTTGACCTGCGGCTCGCACAGGATCACCACGGACGCCGCCTGGAGGTTGAGGCCGACGCCGCCCGCCTCGATCTGGCAGAGCAGCACCGCGTGCCCGTCGGCCGCCGCGAACTCGTCGACCATGAGTTGCCGGCGGCCGGCGGGCACCGCCCCGGAGATCGGCCCGAACACGTCCTCGCCCAGGGCGGTGTGGACGGTCGCGAGCACGTCCCGGAAGTACGAGAACACCACGACCTTCAGCCCGTTCTCCGCCGCCTCCGTCACCAGTTCACGCAACCGCTGGAGCTTGGCCGAGCCCTTCGCGTCGGCGTACGCGGCCCGTCGCATCGCCATGAAGTTCCCCGCCTCGACGGCCTCGCGGTAGGCCCCGCGGTCGGCGGTGCCGAACTCCTCCCACTCGTCCACCTCGACCAGCGCGGGCAGTTCCGTCAGGACGTCCCGCTGGTTGCGCCGGAGGTAGGCGGGCGCGACCGACCTGCGGAAGGCGTGCGGTCCGGCGACCGCGTCGCTCGCGTGGATGCCGGGCACCAGCTCGGGGCGCAGATGGCGGACCAGGCTGCGGAACTCCCCCACCCGGTTCTCCATCGGCGTGCCCGTCAGGAACAGGACGCGGTCGCAGTACGCGGTCCAGGCGGCGACGGCTCTGGAGCGACGGGTCTCCGGGTTCTTCACGTAGTGCGCCTCGTCGACGACGAGCATGCCGGGCCTGGCCCCCGCGGGCGTGAGGGCAGGCCGCGCCTCGCCGGATCCCCCGGCCGACCGCGCCCGCCCGGAACCCCTGGACGGCCGCGGTACCCCGGCGCCCCGGGACGGCCGCCCGCCACGACCCCGCCGCGCGGACCCGGCCGAGCCGTCCGCCTCCATCGCCGCCGCGCCGTCCGCCCCCGTCACCGCTGCCCCGCCGTGCGCTCCGGTGAGGGTGTGCAGGACGTCGAAGGTGGTGATCGCGACGCCGCCGCGCTCGCACCACTCGGCGTAAGCCTCCCGACGGTCGGGACCGTGCACCGGCACGGCGCGCAGGGTGCTGCGCGCGCGGATCTCACGCGTCCAGTTGATCAGCACACTGGCGGGGCACACCACCAGGAAGTGGCTCTGCCCCTGCGCCGCGAGATGCGCCAGCGCGGCGATCGCCTGGACCGTCTTGCCGAGCCCCATCTCGTCGCCGAGCACGACCCGGCGCTGCGCGAGCGCGAAACGGGCGCCGAAGGACTGGTAGCCGCGCAGCGACACCCGGAGGTGGGTGTCGTCCAGCGCCTGGGCGTGCACGCGCTCGGCGACCTCGGACGGCAGGAAGCCCTCGGCCGCCGCGACGTCCGGCGCCTGGTCCGACACCTCGGCGAGCTGGCTGTAGTAGTCCGCGGAACGCAGCTCGAAGTCGACCCACGCCTCGATGTCGGAGGCCGGTTCGCGCAGCAGGTCCGTCGACGCCTGGGCGAGCAGCAGCCGCAGGCCGCGCGCCCTCGCGTCGGCCGTCAGCTCCAGGAGTTCGGTGATCGCCGCGACGGCGCTGTCCCGCCCGTGGCGCCCGGCGAGCGCCATGCGCAGCCGGCCGACGGCCGGGCGCGCCGCGGGCAGCAGCGCCCCGAGCCGCTCGTCCAGCCGCCCCGCCGCGTCCACGGCCCGCCGCAGCTCGGGTCCCGCCTCGACCAGCCTGCGCAGCGCGACGACCAGGGCGGTGGTGCGGGGCTCGGGACGGTCCACGTCGATGCGTACGGAGACGGTCTCCTCGACCGCCCGGGCGATCTGGCGGGCGGCGGCGAGCGCCTGGTCGGCGGTCTGCGCACCGACTCCGGGGATCTGCCGCAGCTCGTAGCGGCTCGCCTCGTGCACCGCCCGCACGGAGCCGAGCCCGGCCGCCTCGATCGCCCCGAGCCGGAGCCGGCCCTCGGTGACGTCCTTCAGCCGGGAGACGGGGATGGACTCCAGCTCGCCGGCGACGAGTTCGGCCCGCAGCGGCACCAGCGCCGACCGTACGGCCTCCAGGGCGCGGGCGTGGTCGGCGAGGACACCGCGGGCGGCCTCGTACAGCCGCCCGCCCTCGGCGAGCAGCTCCCTGGCCCGGCGTCCCACGGGCGGTTCCGCGCGCTCCGTCGCCGCCCGGTCACGGGCCCGCGTGCCGCGCGCGCCCGGCACCGCGGAGGGCCCGCCCGCCCCGTCGACACCCGCCATGACGCCCCTCGCACACCGATCCGTCCACCTGCCCGCCCCGACCCGCGCAGTCTTCCACGCCCCACCGACAACGGACCGCCGGAAGAGGGCTGCGCCGCGTGGGACAAGGGGCGCGATGCGCCGGCCGGCAGCAAGCCGCCGGCGCTCCACTCGCCGTGCCATTCGCTCCTCGGCCCGGGCCGCAGGCGCTAGCGTGAAGCCATGACCGCACTGC
The DNA here is from genome assembly GCF_053611025.1 of Streptomyces sp. NPDC054842. Classification (NCBI taxonomy): domain Bacteria; kingdom Bacillati; phylum Actinomycetota; class Actinomycetes; order Kitasatosporales; family Streptomycetaceae; genus Streptomyces; species Streptomyces sp. NPDC054842. The sequence goes on along the minus strand of NZ_JBSGZN010000012.1, from coordinate 125,857 downwards.
CCGACTGGATGCGCCCGCCGCGCGCGGAAGGCTGGTTCGCGGAGGACCTCGACCGCCTCCCCGAGGCGCCCCGTCACACCGAGCTGATCGACGGAGCCCTCGTCTTCATGACGTCGCCCCAGCGGTCCTGACATGGCCGTCTCGTCACCGCCCTGACCACCACGCTCATGGCGCAGGCGCCGGCCGGCTTCGAGGTGGAGCGCGAAATGACGATCCGCCTGGATGCCCGCAACCGCCCCGAGCCGGACCTCCTGCTGACTGACCTGCCCTACGACCCCGACCGCACCTGGTACGCCCCGGAGGACGTGAAGCTCGTCGTGGAGGCAGTGTCACCCGAGTCCGCCCATCGCGATCGCACCGTGAAGCCCCGCAAGTACGCGGAGGCCGGCATCCCGCACTACTGGTGCATCGAGGGACGAGAACGGGGCACCCGTCGTCCACGTCTACGAGCTCGACGGACCCACCGGCGCCTACGCGCCGGCCGGTATCTTCCGAGGCACCCTCCAGCGCCCGGTGCCCTTCGAGGTCAGCCTGGACCTCGACAAGCTCACACCGGCCCGAAGCAGCTGAAAAGTCGGCAACCACGCACGACCGCGAGAAGACTCGTCCGCCCGCCACGGCACGCGTGGTGTACACACGGGACACTCGGTACCCTTGAGCGCATGACCCAGCCGCTGCCCATAGAGTCCATCCGCGACGTGCGTGCCCACCTCGCCGAGGTCGTGGAGCGCGCCGATCGCGACGACGTACCCACAGTGATCACGCGTCGGGGCAAGGAAGTGGCCGCCGTCGTCTCCATCGAGGTGCTGCGCAAGTACCAGGAGTGGGATGAACGCGAGATCAACCGGATCATCGACGAGCGTATGGCCAACCCGGCACCCGGCATCCCAATTGAGGACGTCATGAGGGAGACGCTGGCACGCGGTGAGTGAGTACCGAACCGCCTTCCGCCCCGAGGCACAGGCCGAGCTCCGAAAGATCCCTCGTGACATGGCCCTGCGCATCCTGGCCAAACTGGCCGAGTTGGAGAACGACCCCCTCGGCTTCAACACCACTGCGCTCGTGTCACAGCCAGAACGCCGTCGCCTGCGAGTCGGCGACTACCGGATCGTCTACACGATCGACAACGGAGAGCTCGTGGTGTGGGTCGTCCACGTCGGGCATCGCTCCACCGTTTACGACACCTGATCCCGACTGATCCAGCGCCTCAACATCCAGCACAGGTCCGGCACGGACAGACCTCTCACATGGAGCCTTCTGCGCACGTGGTGATCACTCCATCAGGCCGAAGGGGCCGGTCCCCGGAGGAGTCGACCCCTTCTGACCCGCATGTTTGCCACGTCACCGACGTGGTGTCATTTCATCCGCTCAGACGTTGAAGCGGAACTCCACCACGTCCCCGTCCTGCATGACGTAGTCCTTGCCCTCCATGCGGGCCTTGCCCTTGGCGCGGGCCTCGGCGACCGAGCCGGTCTCGACCAGGTCGTGGAAGGAGATGACCTCCGCCTTGATGAAGCCCTTCTGGAAGTCGGTGTGGATGACTCCGGCGGCCTCGGGGGCGGTGGCGCCCTTCTTGATGGTCCAGGCGCGGGATTCCTTCGGGCCGGCCGTCAGGTAGGTCTGGAGTCCCAGGGTGGCGAAGCCGACCCGGGCCAGGGTCGTGAGACCCGGCTCCTCGGCGCCGACGGACTGGAGGAGTTCCATCGCGTCCTCCTCGTCGAGCTCGGCGAGGTCCTGCTCCAGCTTGGCGTTCAGGAAGATCGCCTCGGCCGGGGCGACCAGCGCGCGCTGCTCGTCCTTGAAGGCGTCGTCGGTCAGCTCGTCCTCGTCCACGTTGAAGACGTAGAGGAACGGCTTGGTGGTCAGCAGGTGCAGGTCGTGCAGGAGCTCCTCGTTGCCGGAGCCCTGGACGATGCCCGCGGAGAAGAGCGTGTCGCCGCGCTCCAGGATCTCCTTGGCCTCCTCGACCGCCTTGACCTTCGGCGCGATGTCCTTCTTGATGCGCGACTCCTTCTGGAGGCGCGGCAGGACCTTCTCGATGGTCTGGAGGTCGGCGAGGATCAACTCGGTGTTGATGGTCTCGATGTCGTCCTTCGGCGAGACCTTGCCGTCGACGTGGACGACGTTCTCGTCCTTGAAGGCGCGGATGACCTGGCAGATCGCGTCGGACTCACGGATGTTGGCGAGGAACTTGTTGCCCAGGCCCTCGCCCTCCGAGGCGCCCTTCACGATGCCCGCGATGTCGACGAAGTCGACGGTCGCCGGCAGGACGCGCTGCGAGGAGAAGATCTCGGCCAGCTTCGTGAGGCGGGGGTCGGGGACGCCGACCACGCCCACGTTCGGCTCGATCGTGGCGAACGGGTAGTTGGCCGCCAGCACGTCGTTCTTGGTCAGGGCGTTGAACAGGGTCGACTTGCCGACATTGGGCAGACCGACGATTCCGATCGTGAGCGACACGTTGCGACTTCCCGTACGAGAGGAGGGGCGGCAGGGCCTACGTGGTGAGCGGGCCGATCCACCAGTCTACGGCGTGCGTGGCCTCGCACCGGCGACGTATCGAACGCATGGCCAAGGTCTGTCCGTCGGCGTGTCCCAGGGGTCATTCGGCACATAAAACGACCTAAGTTGGTCCGGTGGAGCAACACAGGACGCGCCCCCCGCAGCCCAGGACCCGACGAGGCACGCCCCTGCCCCCGCAGACGGGGCGGGGCGGCTCGGCCGCGGGCCGCCCCGCCCGGACCCCGCCCGCGGGGCGCGGCACCGCCGCCGTACCGCGCGGCGCGGCCGGCGCCCCCCGGGGCGGGAGCGGCGTCCAGCGGGGCACGCCCGGCGCCCGGCGCCCCGTGTCCCCGCTGGTGCACGCGGTACGCCGGATGCCCAACCCGCGTCTGACCGGGCTCGGCAGCGGACTGTTCTGCGGGGCGCTGATGTTCGCGCTCGCCTGCCTCGACCAGTTGCTGTTCGGAGCGTCCCTGACGGTGTACGGCGTGCTGTTCCTGCCGGTCTGCGCGGTGACGGCGATCTGGGTGCGGCGCGGCGACCTCGTCACCGCGCCGGTCGTCGTGCCGATCGCGTTCGCGTTCGGGCTGCTGCCCGTCGCCGACGGGGGCGGGGGCTTCGGCGGGCACCTGATGGGGCTCGTCACCGCGCTCGCCACGCAGGCCGGCTGGCTGTACGGCGGCACGCTGGTCGCCGGGCTCATCGCGACCGTGCGCAAGGCGCGCCAGATGACCCGCCGGGCCACCCGGCGCCGCCCCCAGGCCCCCCGAGCCGCCACCGCACCGCGGCCCGCCACTGCCCCGGCCCGCCGCCGCCCCACCGCGTGAACGACGCCCCGGGTCCGCCCGGGGCCGGACCGCACGAGGTGACCGCCGTCCGCCGTGGCACTTGCCCGGTGACCCTCGTCCGCCAGGTGTGCGGGCCCGTGACCGTCGTCCGCCGGGTGTCCGCACCGTCCGCCCGACCGGATCGCACACGGTGACCTTGGCCCGCGCGGTGTGCACACCGTCCGCACGGCCAAGTCGCACGCGGTGATCGCCGTCCGCCGGACGTGCGGACCCTCCGCCCGGCCGGGTCGCGCGCGACGACCGTCGTCCGCGAGGCGTGCGCACCGTCCGTCCGGGCGGTTCCCGCGCGCGGGGTCGCCCCCTACGCCTGCTCGGCCGCCCGCATCGCCGCGCCGACGATGCCCGCGTTGTTCTGCAGGGCCGCCGGGACCATCTCCGCCTTGATGCCCTCGATCAGCGGCAGGAACTTGTGGGCCTTGCGGCTGACGCCGCCGCCGATGATGAAGAGGTCGGGCGAGAAGAGCATCTCCACGTGCGCCAGGTACTTCTCGACGCGGGACGCCCAGTGCTCCCACGTCAGGTCGTTGTCCTCCTTGACCTTGGTGGAGGCGCGCTTCTCGGCGTCGTGGCCGTGCAGCTCCAGGTGGCCCAGCTCCGTGTTGGGCACGAGGACGCCGTCGACGAAGAGGGCGCTGCCGATGCCCGTGCCGAACGTGAGCATGATGACCGTGCCCTTGCGGCCGCGGCCCTCGCCGAAGCGCATCTCGGCGACGCCCGCCGCGTCGGCGTCGTTGAGCACGGTCACCGGGAGGCCGCCCAGCCGCTCGCCCAGCAGGGCGCGCGCGTCCGTGTCGATCCAGCGCTTGTCCACGTTGGCCGCCGTACGGATCGTGGAGCCGCCGGTGACCACCCCGGGGAACGTGATCCCGACGGGGCCGCTCCAGCCGAAGTGGTCCACGACCTCCTTCACGCCGTCCGCCACCGCGTCGGGGGTGGCCGGGTGCGGGGTCAGCACCTTGTGACGCTCTTGGGTCAGCTCGCCCTGATCCAGGTCCACCGGGGCGCCCTTGATCCCGGACCCGCCGATGTCCACACCGAAGATCTGCATGGCTCTACGTTACGTCGTACGACTGACAGTCACTCCCCGGCCCCCGTACTTCCGGGGGAGCCGTCACTTGCGGGCAGTGCGCTCCGCGACGAGGGCGGCGGCCTCCGCGCGCAGGTCGCGGCGCAGCTCCTTCGGCAGCGAGAAGGTGATGGACTCCTCGGCGGCCTTGACCAGCTCGACGTCCTCGAAGCCCTGGCCGGCGAGCCGCTCCAGGACCTGCTCGACCAGCACCTCCGGTACGGAGGCGCCCGAGGTGACGCCGACGGTGGTGACGCCCTCCAGCCACGCGTCGTCGATCTCGTCGGCGAAGTCCACGAGGTACGCCTCACGCGAGCCCGCGAGCTTGGCGACCTCGACGAGCCGCTTGGAGTTGGAGGAGTTGCGCGAGCCGACCACGATCACCAGCTCGGCCTCGGCGCCCATCTGCTTCACGGCGAGCTGGCGGTTCTGCGTGGCGTAGCAGATGTCGTCGCTGGGCGGGGAGATGAGCTGCGGGAACTTCTCCTTCAGCGCGTCGACCGTCTCCATCGTCTCGTCCACCGACAGCGTGGTCTGGGAGAGCCAGACGACCTTGGACGGGTCGCGGACCTCGACCTTGGCGACGTCCTCGGGGCCGTCGACGAGGGTGATGTGGTCGGGCGCCTCGCCGGAGGTGCCGATGACCTCCTCGTGGCCCTCGTGGCCGATCAGAAGGATGTCGAAGTCGTCGTTGGCGAAGCGGACGGCCTCCTTGTGCACCTTGGTGACCAGGGGGCAGGTCGCGTCGATGGTGGCGAGCTTGCCGCGCGCCGCCTCGTCGTGGACGACCGGGGCCACGCCGTGTGCCGAGAACATGACGATGGACCCCTCGGGGACCTCGGCCGTCTGTTCGACGAAGATGGCGCCCTTCTTCTCCAGGGTCTGCACCACGTACTTGTTGTGGACGATCTCGTGACGGACGTAGATGGGGGCCCCGTACTGCTCCAGGGCCTTCTCGACGGCGATCACGGCGCGGTCCACACCCGCGCAGTAGCCACGGGGGGCGGCGAGCAGGACACGGCGGCCAGACGAAGCGGTCATGCAGACCATCGTAAGGCCGCGCCCGGCGGGTCGAAGATCGCCTCCGCGGCGGGACCGGGAAGGATCGGGGAGGGGCGGGACCGGAGGCGACGCTCGGGAGGCACGGATGTCCGACACGCAGACCACGGCCGGCGCGGCGGGTGGCGCCGGGGAGGAACGCGGGCTGCGGCGCAGTCTGGGCTTCCGGGACCTGGTGGTCTACGGGCTGCTGTTCATCGCCCCGATGGCGCCGGTGGGTGTCTTCGGGACGCTCGACGCCCGGTCGCACGGCGCGGTCGCGCTGGTGTACGTCGTCGCGACGGTCGCGATGGCGTTCACCGCTTTCAGCTACGCCCAGATGGTGCGCGTCGTCCCCCAGGCGGGTTCCGTGTTCGCCTACGCGCGCGCGGGGCTGGGCAGCGGGGCCGGGTTCGTCGCCGGGTGGATGGCGATGCTGGACTACCTGCTGATCCCGGCGGTGGCGTACCTCTTCTCGGGGATCGCGATGAACGCGCTGGTCCCAGAGGTCTCCCGGTGGGTGTGGACCGCTCTCGCCGTGGTCGTCACGACGCTGCTGAACCTGTGGGGCGTACGGACCGCGGCCCGGGTGGGCTTCCTGGTGCTGGCGATGGAGATCGTGGTCCTGCTCGTCTTCGTCGTCTCGGCGGTCGTCGTCCTCGCGCGCGACGGGGCCCAGCGCGGCTGGCTGTCCCCGCTGACGGGCGACGGCTCGCAGGGCCCGTTCGCGCTGTCGGCGGTCATCGGCGCCGTGTCCGTCGCCGTGCTGTCGTACCTGGGCTTCGACGCGATCGCCTCCTTCGCGGAGGAGGTGACGGGCGGCGCGCACAAGGTCGCCCGGGCGGTGCTGTTCTGCCTGGCGCTCGCGGGGCTGCTCTTCGTGGCGCAGACGTACCTGGTGGCGCTGCTGGAGCCGGCCTCGTCCGCCGAGCTGGCCGCGGACCCGGTCAAGCAGGGGACCGCCTTCTACGACGCCGTGGACGCCTCGGTGGGCGACTGGCTGCACAACCTGGTGGCGGTGAGCAAGGCGATCGGGGCGGCGTTCGCGGCGCTCGCCGGGCAGGCGGCGGCGGGCCGGCTGCTGTTCGCGATGTCCCGCGACCGGCGGCTGCCGCGGGCGCTGTCGAGGACCGACGGCGGGGTGCCGCGGGCGGCGCTGCTGTGCGCGGCCGCCATCACCCTGGTCGCGGCGGTGTGGGCGGCGCGGCGCGACGACGGCCTCGACCACCTGGTGTCGGTGGTCGACATCGGGGCGCTGACCGCGTTCACGCTGCTGCACGCGAGCGTGGTGGGCTGGTTCGCGCTGCGCGGCAGCGGCCCGGTCATCTGGTGGCGGCACGTCCTGATGCCGGCGGTCGGGGCCGCGATCACCGTCGCCGTGATCGTCGAGGCGTCCGGTACGGCGCAGGTGGTGGGCGCCCTCTGGCTGGCGGTCGGGCTGGCGGTGCTGGTCGCCCAGCGCGGCAGGACACCGGCGCCGCGCGGCTGACCGGGCCGGGACGGGGCACCGGACGGTGAGGCCGCCGGGGTTGTCGGTCCCGGCCGTTACGCTCGGGCGCATGGCTCTGAACACGTCCGCGGACGCCCCGCTGCCCGTCGGTGAGGTGTCGCGGCTCATCGGAGGGTGGATCGACCGGCTCGGCGCGGTGTGGGTCGAGGGGCAGATCACCCAGTTGTCGCGGCGCCCCGGCGCGGGCGTCGTCTTCCTGACGCTGCGCGACCCGTCGCACGACATCTCGGTGGGCGTCACCTGCTACCGGCAGGTGTTCGATTCGGTGGCCGACGTGGTGAGCGAGGGCGCGCGCGTGGTCGTCCTCGCCAAACCGGAGTGGTACGCGCCGCGGGGCCAGCTGTCGCTGCGGGCCACCGAGATCAAGCCGGTGGGGGTCGGCGAGCTGCTGGCCCGGCTGGAGCAGCTGAAGAAGTCCCTGGCGGCCGAGGGCCTGTTCGCGGCCGGACGCAAGAAGCCCCTGCCGTTCCTGCCGCAGCTCGTCGGGCTCGTCTGCGGGCGGGCCTCGGCGGCCGAGCGTGACGTCCTGGAGAACGCGCGGCACCGCTGGCCGGCCGTCCGCTTCGAGGTGCGCAACGTCCCCGTGCAGGGGGTGCACGCGGTGCCGCAGGTCGTCCAGGCGGTGAAGGAGCTGGACGCGCTGGACGACGTGGACGTGATCATCGTGGCGCGGGGCGGCGGCAGCGTGGAGGACCTGCTGCCCTTCTCGGACGAGCAGCTCGTGCGGACGGTGGCGTCCTGCCGTACGCCCGTGGTGTCCGCGATCGGGCACGAGCCCGACACGCCCCTCCTGGACTACGTGGCCGACCTGCGCGCGTCCACGCCGACCGACGCCGCGAAGAAGGTCGTCCCGGACGTCGGCGAGGAGTACGAGCGGGTCCGGTTCCTGCGGGACCGGGCACGCCGGGCGGTGCAGTCCTTCCTCGACCGCGAGGAGCGCGGCCTGGCGCACGCGCTGGCCCGCCCGTCGATAGAGGATCCGCACCGGATGATCGACGAGCGCGCGGACCAGGTGGGGTCGCTGCTCGACCGCTCCCGGCGCTGTCTCGGGCACCAGCTCGACCGGGCGGACTCCGAGCTGACGCACACGCACGCGCGCGTGGTGGGGCTCTCCCCCGCCGCCACCCTCAAGCGGGGCTACGCGGTGCTCCAGAAGTCCGACGGCCACGTGGTGCGCGTGCCGGAGGAGGTCACCGCGGACGAGCCGCTGCGGGCGCGGGTCGCCGAGGGTGAATTCACGGTACGAGTCGATGTCTAGGGTGGGCGCATGACCAGCAAGGTGGACGAGACCCTCGGGTACGAGCAGGCGCGGGACGAGCTGATCGAGGTCGTACGGCGCCTGGAGGCGGGCGGGACGACCCTCGAGGAGTCCCTGGCGCTGTGGGAGCGGGGCGAGGAGCTGGCCAAGGTGTGCCGGCGCTGGCTGGACGGGGCGCGGGCGCGTCTGGACGCCGCGCTCGCCGAGGAGGACGAGCCCGGGAGCGGGGCGGACGGGGAGTAGTCCCGTCGCCGGCGCGGGCTGAGACCCGCGGGTCGTCACGTACGCAGCGGTGGTTGTGAGGCGGATCACGACGGCCCCGCTTTTGTTGAACCTTGAACTTCTTGGGCGTACTGTCGTGGACGTCAGCCGATCCACCGGATCCGACGCACGTCTCGAAAAGGTTCCTCTTTCATGTCTCTCGTTCTTGACCCCGCCGCCCAGGACCTGCTGTTCCGCGAGGCCCGCACCGCGAACACCTTCACCGACGAGCCGGTGACCGAGGAGCAGGTGCAGGCGATCTACGACCTGGTCAAGTACGGCCCGACCGCCTTCAACCAGTCGCCGCTGCGCATCACCCTGGTCCGCTCCGCCGAGGCCCGCGCCCGCCTGGTCCCCCTGATGGCCGAGGGCAACCAGCCGAAGACGGCCACCGCCCCGCTGGTCGCGATCCTCGCCGCGGACAACGAGTTCCACGAGGAGCTGCCGCAGCTCTTCCCGCACTTCCCGCAGGCCAAGGACGCGTTCTTCTCCGAGCGCCCGGTCCGTGAGGGTGCCGCCGCGCTGAACGCCGCCCTCCAGGCCGCGTACTTCATCATCGGCGTCCGCGCCGCCGGCCTGGCCGCCGGACCGATGACCGGCTTCGACTTCGCCGGTGTCCAGAAGGAGTTCCTGGACGACGACCACACCCCGCTGATGGTCGTCAACATCGGCAAGCCGGGCGACGACGCCTGGTTCCCGCGCTCCCCGCGCCTGGCGGCCGACGAGGTCATCACCACCGTCTGATCCCGCAGTACGCACGGAAGGGCCCCCCGGCACATCGCCCGGGGGGCCCTTCCGTGTTCCGTGCCTGACCGGTTTCAGCTGGTGCGCAGGGCCTCGGCCATCTTCGCGAGCCCGGCGAACGACGCCGTGCCGGTCACCACCGTGGTGGAGCCCTTCTCCTTCAGCACGAGCGCGTCGTAGTGGTCGCCCTCGTACCGCTGCCACGTCCGGTCGCCGATGCGCTCCGTCTTCGGCGTCTCCTCGGCGCCCCGGCTGGCGTCGTCGATGAAGGCGCCCGGCCGCTGCGTGGACTGCTCGACCGCCACGTACTCGCCGTCCGGGGCGTGGTAGCCGAGGTGCCAGGCGTCGAACTTCTCGCCGTCGAACCGCACGGACGTCGCCTTCCAGGCCGCCGGCAGCCCCTCCGGGGCCGCCACCGGGTACGCGGCGGCGCGGCGGGCCGTGCTCAGCTCGACGGTGTAGTCGACGCGCTTGACCGGGGGCTGGGAGTCGTCGTGCGGAACGAAGATGTAGATGAAGCCCGCGACCAGCCCGATGAAGCCCAGGGACAGAATCATGTCCCGGACCGTCTGCTTGCCTTTCATACCTGCCACGCCCCCTATCGTCGCAGGTGCAGTGGTCTGCTCATCCGTGGGGCCCCCTGCTCATTTTGTCTGCCTGACGATAGAGTCGGGGCACACCCTCATCCGGCCGTCGTCGTATCAGAAAGGTGCGCTCCGATGACCGAGCATCACTTGCCGTCCGAACTCGAGGTCCCCTCAGAGGCCCCCGACCGCAACCTCGCCCTGGAACTCGTCCGGGTCACCGAAGCAGCCGCGATGGCCGCGGGCCGCTGGGTCGGCCGCGGTGACAAGAACGGCGCCGACGGCGCCGCCGTACGGGCCATGCGGACCCTCGTCTCGACCGTCTCGATGAACGGCGTCGTCGTCATCGGCGAGGGGGAGAAGGACGAGGCCCCGATGCTCTTCAACGGAGAGCAGGTCGGCGACGGGACGGGCCCCGAGTGCGACATCGCCGTCGACCCGATCGACGGCACCACCCTGACCGCGAAGGGCATGACCAACGCCATCGCGGTGCTGGCCGCCGCCGACCGCGGCACCATGTTCGACCCGTCCGCGGTGTTCTACATGGACAAGCTCGTCACCGGGCCGGAGGCCGCCGACTTCGTCGACATCAACGCCCCGGTGTCGGTGAACATCCGCCGCGTCGCCAAGGCCAAGCGCTCCACCCCCGAGGACGTCACGGTCGTCATCCTCGACCGGCCGCGGCACGCCGGGATCATCGACGAGATCCGCGAGACCGGCGCCCGCATCAAGCTGATCTCCGACGGCGACGTCGCCGGCTCGATCCTGGCGCTGCGCGAGGGCACCGGCATCGACCTGCTGCTCGGCATCGGCGGCACGCCCGAGGGCATCATCTCGGCCTGCGCCGTCAAGTGCCTGGGCGGCACCATCCAGGGCAAGCTGTGGCCCAAGGACGACGAGGAGCGCAGCCGCGCCGTCGACGCGGGCCACGACCTCGACCGGGTCCTCTACACCGACGACCTGGTGTCCGGCGAGAACGTCTTCTTCGTCGCGACCGGCATCACGGACGGCGAACTGCTGCGCGGGGTGCGGTACCGCGCGGAGACGGCCACGACCGAGTCGATCGTGATGCGCTCCAAGTCGGGCACGGTCCGCCAGATCACCTCGGAGCACCGGCTGAGCAAGCTGCGGGCGTACAGCGCGATCGACTTCGACCGCGCCAAGTAGCGGAACCGCACGGCCGCCCGACCGGCGGCCCTGACGGAGAGGAGAGGGGCGCCCCCCGTGCGGGGAGGGCGCCCCTCTCGCGTCCGTGCCGCCGGTCAGCCGGCGGCGGCTATCGTCCCCGAGGCGCGCGCGGCCTTCTTGAGCTCGACGTCCCGGCGGCGGCGCCGGGCGAGCACCACGCGGCGCTCGGCGGCGGTGAGGCCGCCCCACACGCCGTAGGGCTCGGGCTGCAGGAGGGCGTGCTCCCGGCACTCGACCATGACGGGGCAGCGCGCGCACACCCGCTTCGCCGCCTCCTCGCGGGACAGCCGGGCCGCGGTGGGTTCCTTGGAGGGTGCGAAGAACAGGCCCGCCTCGTCACGCCGGCACACGGCCTCCGTGTGCCAGGGGGCTTCCTGATCCCTGTCCCGCACTGGCGCCCGCTGGGCCGGAACGGCAGCTACCTGCAGGGTCTGATGCGGCGGTTGCAGCACGGTCTACTCCTGACGACGGCTTCGCGAGCGTGCCGGGCGCCGCGGACCTTTTCGCAGCGCCCCGAGAGACGATGCAGCAAGGCCTACCCGCTGTGCGCACGCCTATGCACTGCGTTCCGAAGCGCGGAGTTTCTCCGTCCCCATCAAGCCGCACGGGCGGACCGGCCCGCTCCGGCCGCCGCCCGAGGCACGGGCGTCAGTGCCCCAGGTGTTTGCGCACACCGCGGTCAACCCGTCCCGAGACGTGCTGCGCCACCCGGTCGAGGATGTCGGCGACGAGCTTGCCCCGCTTGGGCTTCGCCTCCACGTTCCCCAGGACGGCGATGCCGTCGACGTAGATCACGGGGGCGTCGGGGTCGTCGGAGTCCAGCGTGGCCACCTCGAAGTTGCCGAGGACACCGCCGCCACTGCCGCGCAGCGACACGTTCTCCGGGACGCGGACCTCCACGTTGCCGAAGACCGAGACCGCCTTGATCACGACCTGCTGGTACTCGAAGACCGCCTCGCTCAGGTCGATCTCCACGTTGCCGAAGATCGCGTACGCGTGCATGCGGCGGCCGGCCCGCCAGCGGCCCTTGCGGACCGCGGTGCTGAACACCGCCACCACGTTCTCGTCGGCGTCCACCGGGATCGCTCCCTCGGTGGGGCGGTTCGGCGCGGGCGCGAACGACGGGGCCGAGCGGCGCCCGTGGGCGGCGGGCAGGTCCCGCACGAACACGTCGAGCTGCCCCACCGTCTTGGCGCTCAGCACGCCCTCCACACGCTCGGCGTGCTCGTCCGGGGTGAGGCGGCCCTCGGCCAGGGCGTCGCGCAGCAGGTCCGCGATCCGGTCGCGGTCGGCGTCGGAGCAGCGCAGCTCGGTCGGCGTGACGGGCCGGCTGTCCGGCCTGTCACCGGTCGGGGCGGGGCTCTTGTCAAGGTCCACGGCAGCAGCGTACCGAAACGCGATAGATCGCGACTACCCCCTGTCGCGACCTGTGGAGAACTCCGGCGTCCGGCACCGTCCCGCACGGCCGCCCGAACTGAGCCCTACCTCACAGGCGGGCCGCTTCCGCCAGGTTCTACGCTGGTGGACGCTGCCAACGGAGGCCAGCCGCTGTCTGTCGAGTGAGGAATGGGCGAGATGCCTGAGTTCGCGTACACCGATCTGCTCCCCCAGGGAGAGGACACCACCCCCTACCGGCTGGTGACCTCCGAGGGTGTCTCCACCTTCGAGGCCGACGGGCGGACCTTCCTCAAGGTGGAGCCGGAGGCGCTGCGCAAGCTGGCCGCCGAGGCCATCCACGACATCCAGCACTACCTGCGGCCCGCCCACCTCGCGCAGCTGCGCCGGATCATCGACGACCCGGAGGCGTCGGCCAACGACAAGTTCGTCGCGCTGGACCTGCTGAAGAACGCGAACATCGCCGCCGCGGGCGTCCTGCCGATGTGCCAGGACACCGGTACGGCCATCGTGATGGGCAAGCGCGGCCAGAACGTCCTCACCGAGGGCGGCGACGAGGCGGCCCTCTCGCGCGGCATCTACGACGCGTACAAGAACCTGAACCTGCGCTATTCGCAGATGGCCCCGCTGACCATGTGGGACGAGAAGAACACCGGCTCCAACCTGCCGGCCCAGATCGAGCTGTACGCGACCGACGGCGGCGCGTACAAGTTCCTCTTCATGGCCAAGGGCGGCGGCTCGGCCAACAAGTCGTTCCTGTACCAGGAGACGAAGGCCGTCCTGAACGAGTCCTCCATGATGAAGTTCCTGGAGGAGAAGATCCGTTCGCTCGGCACGGCCGCCTGCCCGCCGTACCACCTGGCGATCGTCGTCGGCGGCACCAGCGCCGAGTACGCGCTCAAGACCGCCAAGTACGCCTCCGCGCACTACCTGGACGAGATCCCGGCCGAGGGCTCCGAGCTCGGGCACGGCTTCCGGGACAAGGAGCTGGAGGAGAAGGTCTTCGAGCTGACGCAGCGCATCGGCATCGGCGCACAGTTCGGCGGCAAGTACTTCTGCCACGACGTGCGCGTGGTCCGGCTGCCGCGGCACGGCGCGTCCTGCCCGGTCGCGATCGCGGTGTCCTGCTCCGCCGACCGGCAGGCCGTCGCGAAGATCACCGCCGAGGGCGTCTTCCTGGAGCAGCTGGAGACCGACCCGGCGCGCTTCCTCCCCGACACGACCGACGAGCACCTCGACGAGGCCGCGGACGTGGTCCGGATCGACCTCAACCAGCCGATGGACGACATCCTCGCCGAGCTGACCAAGTACCCGGTCAAGACCCGGCTCTCGCTCTCCGGGCCGCTCGTCGTGGCGCGCGACATCGCGCACGCCAAGATCAAGGAGCGCCTCGACGCGGGCGAGGAGATGCCGCAGTACCTGAAGGACCACCCGGTGTACTACGCCGGTCCCGCGAAGACGCCCGAGGGGTACGCGTCCGGCTCCTTCGGGCCGACCACCGCCGGGCGGATGGACTCCTACGTCGAGCAGTTCCAGGCGGCGGGCGGCTCCAAGGTCATGCTCGCCAAGGGCAACCGGTCCCAGCAGGTCACCGACGCCTGCGGCACGCACGGCGGCTTCTACCTCGGGTCGATCGGCGGTCCGGCCGCGCGGCTCGCGCAGGACTGCATCAAGAAGGTCGAGGTCGTCGAGTACGAGGAGCTCGGCATGGAGGCCGTCTGGAAGATCGAGGTCGAGGACTTCCCGGCGTTCATCGTCGTCGACGACAAGGGCAACGACTTCTTCAAGGACCCGGCGCCCGCGCCGACGTTCACGACGATCCCCGTGCGGGGCCCCGGACTCGGCTAGCCGCGCGCGGGCCGTTTCCGGCCCCTCGCGGCCCGCGAGGGCACCACGAATGGGCGGACGGGGGAACATCCCCCGTCCGCCCCACGCTGTACCGGTTATGAGTGACTACCGCATCGAGCACGACTCCATGGGTGAGGTCCGCGTCCCCGCGCACGCCAAGTGGCGGGCCCAGACGCAGCGCGCCGTGGAGAACTTCCCGGTCTCCGGGCAGCACCTGGAGCGCGCCCACATCGAGGCACTCGCCCGGATCAAGGCGGCCGCCGCGAAGGTGAACGCCGAACTGGGGGTGCTCGACAAGGACGTGGCCGAGGCCATCGCGGACGCCGCCGCCGAGGTGGCCGAGGGACGCTGGGACGAGCACTTCCCGGTGGACGTCTTCCAGACGGGCTCCGGGACCTCGTCGAACATGAACACCAACGAGGTCGTCGCCACCCTCGCCACCGAGCGGCTCGGCCGGGACGTCCACCCCAACGACCACGTGAACGCCTCCCAGTCGTCCAACGACGTCTTCCCCTCCAGCATCCACATCGCCGCCACCGCCGCCGTCACCCGCGACCTCGTCCCCGCCCTGGAGCACCTCGCCGCCTCCCTGGAGCGCAAGTCCGGGGAGTTCGCCGACGTGGTGAAGTCCGGGCGCACGCACCTGATGGACGCGACGCCGGTGACGCTGGGCCAGGAGTTCGGCGGTTACGCGGCGCAGGTGCGGTACGGCGTCGAGCGGCTGCGGGCCTCACTGCCGCGGCTGGCCGAACTGCCCCTGGGGGGAACGGCGGTGGGGACCGGGATCAACACCCCGGTCGGGTTCGCCGCCGCCGTGATCGAGGAGGTCGCCCGCACGACGGGACTGCCGCTCACCGAGGCGCGCGACCACTTCGAGGCGCAGGGCGCGCGGGACGGCATCGTCGAGACGAGCGGGCAGCTGCGGACCATCGCGGTCGGGCTGACGAAGATCGCCAACGACCTGCGGTGGATGGCGTCCGGGCCGCGCACCGGGCTCGCCGAGATCAACCTGCCCGACCTCCAGCCGGGGTCCTCGATCATGCCGGGCAAGGTGAATCCGGTCATTCCCGAGGCCGTGCTGATGGTCGCCGCCCAGGTGACGGGGAACGACGCGACCGTGGCCGCCGCGGGCGCCGCCGGCAACTTCGAGCTCAACGTCATGCTCCCGGTCATCGCCAAGAACGTGCTGGAGTCCGTCCGGCTGCTCGCCAACGTCAGCCGCCTGCTCGCCGACCGGACCGTCGACGGCATCACCGCGAACCGCGAACGGGCCCGCGAGTACGCCGAGTCGTCGCCGTCCGTCGTGACCCCGCTGAACAAGTACATCGGGTACGAGGAGGCCGCCAAGGTCGCCAAGAAGGCCCTGGCGGAGCAGAAGACGATCCGTCAGGTGGTGCTGGAGTCGGGCTACGTGGACCGCGGCGACCTCACGGGTGAGCAGCTCGACGAGGCCCTCGACGTGCTGCGCATGACGCACCCGTGACACCGTCAGGCCCGCGCGAACCGTGACGCCCGCCGCAGCGTCGTATGCCTGTGGCACCTAATATCTGGTCATGGCGGACGGTGGAGCGGTGAGACGGGAAGAGGACGGACCGACGGCGCGCTGGGCCCCCGGCAGCCGCATCCTGTGGCGGTACCGGGAGAACGCGGGCGAGCGCTTCCACATCTGCCGGCCCGTGACGGTCGTGCGGGACGACGAGGAGCTGCTCGCGGCGTGGATGGCTCCCGGCACGGAGTGCGTGCGGCCGGTGCTCGCCGACGGCACGCCGGTGCACTCCGAGCCGCTGGAGTCGCGGTACACCAAGCCGCGCGCGGTGCGCCGCGACCGCTGGTTCGGCACCGGCGTTCTGAAGCTGGCGCGGCCGGGCGACCCGTGGTCGGTGTGGCTCTTCTGGGACCAGGGCTGGCGGTTCAAGAACTGGTACGTGAACCTGGAGGAGCCGCTGGCCCGCTGGTCCGGCGGCGTCGACTCCCGGGACCACTTCCTGGACATCTCGGTCCATCCGGACCGGACGTGGCGTTGGCTGGATGAGGACGAGTTCGCACAGGCGCAGGCGGCCGGTCTGATGGATACTCAACTCTCGGAACGGGTGCGGGAAGCGGGTCGCTCCGCGGTAGAGGTGATCCGTGCCTGGGGGCCGCCGTTCTCGGACGGCTGGCAGCACTGGCGCCCGGACCCGTCGTGGGGCGTACCGTCATTGCCGGACGACTGGGACCGTACGCCCGCGCACGTGTCCACGTGAGACCCTTGATGCGCCCCCGTGGTACAAACGTAGGATCGTCCTCCGCATCAGATCGGGTCAAGGCCGGTGCGCGGCACCGACGTTGAGGGGTGGTGGCCGGGTGACGGGAGGGTGCACAGCAGCAACTCCCGCAGCACACGCTGGGCTTGGCCATACGTCACCGAGGGGCGGCAGGACGTGAGCGAGGGGTACGAGGGCCACACGGGTACGGCCCGGCGCCGGCCGGACGGGCTGTCCGCGCCGATCGCGGGCCGGTCCGAGGCTCATGACGCGGAAATCCCGTTCCCGGGACACGTATTCCGGGTATCGGCACTTCTGCGGGACGAACTGCACGCACGGCGCGCAGCCCCGGACGGATGGATTCGACACGCGTGACGGAGCACCCGACCTCGCACGAGCGCCACCGGCCCAGCGCCGGCCGGCCGCCCACCCCCGCGGACCCCCGCGGGGCGCTTCTGCGTACCCCCGAGCAGGTGAGCACTCCCCCGGCCGCGGCGTTCGACCGCGGCGACCCCCACGGCCCCGTGGCGTTACCTGCGCAGGCCCGCACGGGCGACGGTCCGGCCGGTCCCGGCACGACCGCCCAGTGCGCCAAGCAGGGCCCCTCCGGCGGCACCGGCACGCCCGCGTCCGGTCCGGGCGCGCCCGCCTCCGCGGGCCCCGAGCACGCGCAGCCGACGGCCGCCGAGCAGGACCCGCACCGGCCGCGCCCCGCCCCGGAGAGCATTCCGGTCCAGCCGGGCGGCGAGCAGGAGCGGACCCCGGCGGGCAAGGACCGGCGCACCGGCCAGGGGCTGCCGCCGAGCGGCCCGATGCCGATGCGCCGCGACGGCGACCGGCTGCGCTTCGTGGGCGCCGCGACCCGGCGGATCGCCCGCGGCATAGACCTGGACGAGATCGTGATGGGCCTGTGCCGGGCCACCGTGCCGACCTTCTCCGACGCGATCCTCGTCTATCTGCGCGACCCGCTGCCCGTGGGCGACGAGCGGCCCACCGGGCCCGTCGTGCTGCGGCTGCGGCGCACCGACCGGATCCCCGAGGAGCGGGACACCGAGGGCGGCTTCATCGCCGCGCTCCAGCCCGAACCGAGCGACCTGTCGGCGATGACCGCCGAACTGTGCGAGGTCCGCCCCGGCGGCGCCCTCGCCGAGGTGCTGCGCGGCGTGCGGCCCGTCTTCGCGGACGCGCCCGCCGCCCGGGCCGCGCTGCCGGAGCTGCTCGGCGACGACCTGTCCGTGCCGAACGGCCAGCGCGCCATCCTGGCCCCGCTGCGGGGCCGGCGCCGGGTGATCGGCGCCGCCCTGTTCCTGCGCCGCCCCGAGCGCCCGGCCTTCGAGACCGACGACCTGCTGGTGGCGGCCCAGCTCGCCACGCACAGCGCGCTGGGCATCGACAAGGCGGTGCTGTACGGCCGCGAGGCGTACATCGCCGACGAGCTGCAGCGCACGATGCTGCCCGAGACGCTGCCGCGCCCCACCGGCGTACGGCTGGCGTCCCGCTACCTGCCGGCCGCCGAGACGGCCCGCGTGGGCGGCGACTGGTACGACGCGATCCCGCTGCCGGGCAGCCGCGTCGCCCTCGTCGTCGGCGACGTCATGGGCCACTCGATGACGTCCGCGGCCATCATGGGCCAGCTGCGCACCACCGCGCAGACCCTCGCCGGACTCGACCTGCCGCCGCAGGAGGTCCTGCACCACCTGGACGAGCAGGCCCAGCGGCTGGGCACCGACCGCATGGCGACCTGCCTGTACGCCGTCTACGACCCGGTCGCGCACCGCATCACCATCGCCAACGCGGGCCATCCGCCGCCCGTCCTGCTGCACCTGGGCGGCCGGGCGGAGGTGCTGCGGGTGCCGCCGGGCGCCCCGATCGGCGTGGGCGGGGTCGACTTCGAGGCCGTCGAGCTGGACGCGCCCGCCGGAGCCACGCTGCTCCTCTACACGGACGGCCTGGTGGAGTCCCGGCTGCGGGACGTGTGGACCGGGATAGAGCAGCTGCGGGAGCGTCTCGCCGCCACCGCGCAGCTGACCGGACCCGACCATCCGCCGCCGCTCGAAGCCCTCTGCGACGAGGTGCTCGACATGCTCGGCCCGGGCGACCGGGACGACGACATCGCCCTGCTCGCCGCCCGGTTCGACGGGATCGCGCCGAGCGACGTCGCCTACTGGACCCTGGAGCCCGAGGACTCGGCACCCGGGCGGGCCCGGCGGCTCGCGCGCCGCGCGCTGTCCCGCTGGGGCCTGGAGGACATGAGCGACTCCGTGGAACTGCTCGTCAGCGAGGTCGTGACCAACGCGGTCCGCTACGCCTCGCGGCCGGTCACCCTGCGCCTGCTGCGCACGGACGTGCTGCGCTGCGAGGTCGGCGACGACGTGCCGCAGCTGCCGAGGCTGCGCCAGGCACGCGCCACGGACGAGGGCGGCCGCGGCCTCTACCTGGTGAACCGGCTGGCCCGGCGGTGGGGCGCGACCAGGCTGAGCACCGGCAAGGTCGTCTGGTTCGAGCTGAACCGCAGCTGACAGGCGCCCCCAGGGACCGCGGGAAGCACGCACGAACGAGGAGGGCGCCCGGCCGGCCGGCGGGGCGCCCTCCTCGCGTGCTCAGCGTTCCTCGCCGCCGGGACGCAACGGGTTCTCGGGCAGCCCGTCGGACGCCGACGGGCTCGGCGAGACGGACGGCTTCGTCGGCGGCTTGGTGGTCGGCTTGTCCGTGGGCGTCGCACTGTCGCTCGTCGGCGGCTCGGTGGTCGGCTCCTTGGTCGTCGGCGTCGACGACGGGGTCTCGCTCGGCGACGGCGTGGCCGACGGGGTCTCGGTCGGCGCGACCGCGGCGCCCTGGGTGGTCTCCAGGTCGAACCGGGTGACCTTGCCCATGGCGTCGAAGGTGTACGAGGCCCAGATCTGGGCCGGGTAGCCGCCGCCGTTGATGCGGCCGGTGCCCGGGATCAGTCCGGTGGCGCCCTTCAGGGAGACCTGGGTGTGCTTCTTCGCGTCCTCGCCGAAGAGGCCCACCGAGGTGACCAGGTTCGGCGTGTAGCCCGTGAACCAGGCCGACTTGTTGTTGTCGGAGGTACCGGTCTTGCCGGCGACCTGCTGGCCGTTGCGGTGCACCGCCTGGGCCACCGACACCCGGGCCGTACCGTCGTCGACCACGCCGGTCAGCACGGAGGTGACGGTGTCGGCGGCCTCCCGGCTGATCACCCGCTCGCCGATCGCGGCCGGGAACTCGACCCCGTAGTCCTTGTGCTCGGCCGTCTTCACGACGGCCGGGGTGACCTTCTTGCCGTGGTTGTCGAGGGTGGCGTAGACGCCGGCCATCTCCAGCGGGCTGGCCCCCATGGTGCCGAGGGTCTGCGCGGGCACCGCCTGAAGTCCCTCGGTGTCCATGCCGAGGTCGCCCGCGGTCTCCAGGACCTCGTCCATGCCGACGTCGACGCCCATCTGCGCGAAGACGGAGTTGACGGACTTGTTCATCGCGGTCTGGACGGTGACGTCGCCGTAGCTCTGGTTGTCCTCGTTCGGCGGGGCGAACCCGACCTTGGCGCCGTTGTCCACGACGGGGCGCCTGCTGGTGCCGTCGTAGACCGTGCTCGCGTTGATCGGCTTGCCCGACTGCGTGGTGGCGCCCTGGTCGAGGGCGGCGGCGAGGATCAGCGGCTTGAAGGTGGACGCCGGCTGGTAGTCGCGCCGGGTCGCGTTGTTCACGAAGTGCTTGACGTAGTTCTTGCCGCCGTACAGCGCGAGGACCTCGCCCGTCTTCGGGTCCACGGACGCGGCGCCCGCCTGGACGTCGCCGTCGACCGGGCGCTTCTTGGCGTTCAGCTTGCTGGTCAGCTCGGTCTTGACGGCGTCTTCCAGCTGCTCCTGCTTCTTCTTGTCGATGTTCAGGGTGAGCGTCCAGCCGCCCGCCTCGACCTTCGCCTCGGCGTCCTCCAGGCTGCTGGCGGAGCCCTGGGCGACGAGCTGCTTCATGAGCGCCTTGTTGGCCGCGTCGACGAGGTAGCCGGTCTGGCCCTCCATGCCGGGCGCGCCCTTGGGGTCCTTCGGCACGGGGAACGTCATGTCCTGGCGGTCGCCCGCGTCCAGCCAGCCCTGCTCGACCATGTTGTCGAGGGTGTAGTTCCAGCGGTTCTTGACCAGCTTCCTGCCGGTGTCCGTGGCGACCGTCCAGTCGTACTGGCTCGGTGCCTGGAGGAGCGAGGCGAGGTACGCGCCCTGCTCGACCGACAGGCGCTTGGCGTCCACCTGGTAGTAGGCCTGCGCCGCGGCCTGGATGCCGTAGGCGCCGCGGCCGTAGTAGCTGGTGTTGATGTAGCCCGCGAGGATGGCGTCCTTGGACTTCTGGCGGTCCACCTTGAGCGAGATGACCAGTTCCTTCAGCTTGCGCGTGACGGTCTGGTCCTGCGTGAGGTAGTAGTTCTTGACGTACTGCTGGGTGATCGTCGAGCCGCCCTGCTTGCCCTTGCCGGAGAGGGTGTTGACGATGCCGCGGGCGGTGCCCTTGAGGTCGACGCCCGAGTCGTTGTAGAAGGACTTGTTCTCGGCGGCGACGAAGGTCCGCTGGACCTTCTTGGGGACCTTGGCGAGGTCCACGATCTCGCGGTTGATGTCGCCCGTGCGGGCCAGGACCGAGCCGTCCTCGTACTCGTAGACGTTGCTCTGGAGCTTCGCGGCCGCGTTGCCCTCGGGGACGTCGACGACCAGGTACAGCACGACGAACGCGCCCATGCCCAGGAGGCACAGGCCGAAGAACGTGCCGACGATCTTCTTCCAGGTGAAGAAGCGGCGTATGCCTCCGCGGGTGCCCTTGGCCCCGGACGAGCTCCGGGGCGCCGCGCGGCGGCCACCACGCTGCCGCGCTCGTCTCTCTTCCGCTCGTCCCATGGGTCCGATCCGCTCCGCTTCGGTCTCGTGGCGCGTGGTCGTGCCGCGCTCGTGTGGCGCGTTCACTCTCGTGCGTCACACAGGTTCGTCGCTCAGGTCAGCTCAGAAAGCTAACACCGCGCGGTATGACAAAGCGCTGCCGATCCGGTCTTTTACGGACGTGAGAATCAGCACCCGCTTCTCACTCAACCGACGATTCAGGGGTGCGGAAGGTTGCCGGACGCGTTAAAGTGATATCACTTAGCTAGACCGAAGCTTTCACATCTGCGCCGTACGGCCACGGCCGCGCGGCGCGAGACGGGGGGACGACCATGTCCGCACACGACACCGCACAGGGCGCGCCGGCCGACGCCGACCTGCCCGACATGCCCGCGCCGCGGGTCCGGGAGTTCGCCGCGCACAGCATCGGGGGCGGGCTGGCCCTGCTGCTGGGGTTGCTCGGGCTGCTGGCGGGCGCCGGGGCGATCGCCGGCGGGGCGGCGGTCACGGACACCGGCGCCAAGGCCGCGCTGATCACCGGCGGCATCGTGATCGGCATCGCGGCCTTCTTCGCCATGTGCGGTCTGAACACGGTGGCACCGGGCGAGGCCCGCGTGGTCCAGCTCTTCGGGCGGTACCGGGGGACGATCCGGCAGGACGGGCTGCGCTGGGTGAACCCGCTGACGTCGAGGACCAAGATCTCGACCCGGGTACGCAACCACGAGACCGCCGTCCTCAAGGTCAACGACGCGTACGGCAACCCGATCGAGCTCGCCGCGGTCGTGGTGTGGAGGGTGGAGGACACCGCCCAGGCGAGCTTCGAGGTGGACGACTTCCTGGAGTTCGTCGCCACCCAGACCGAGGCGGCCGTGCGGCACATCGCCATCGAGTACCCCTACGACGCCCACGAGGAGGGCGGCCTGTCGCTGCGGGGCAACGCGGAGGAGATCACCGAGAAGCTCGCGGTCGAGCTGCACGCGCGCGTGGAGGCCGCCGGAGTGCAGATCATCGAGTCGCGCTTCACGCACCTCGCGTACGCTCCCGAGATCGCGTCGGCGATGCTCCAGCGCCAGCAGGCGGGAGCGGTCGTGGCGGCGCGCCGGCAGATCGTCGACGGCGCCGTCGGGATGGTCGAGGCGGCGATCGCCCGGATCAGCGAGAGGGACATCGTGGAGCTGGACTCGGAGCGCAAGGCGGCGATGGTGTCGAACCTGATGGTGGTGCTCTGCGGGGACCGCGCGGCGCAGCCGGTCCTGAACACCGGGTCCCTCTACCAGTGACGACTCCCGCGGAAGGGGCCCCCGGGGAGGGGGCGCCCCGGCGTCGGCCGCAGCAGCGCAAGCAGGTGCTGCTGCGGCTGGACCCGCTCGTGCACGACGCGCTGGCCCGCTGGGCGGGCGACGAGCTGCGGTCCGCCAACGCGCAGATCGAGTTCCTGCTGCGGCGGGCGCTGGCCGAGGCGGGCCGGCTGCCGGGGGCCGCGGGCCCGATCCCCCGCAGGGGCCGGCCGCCGGCCTCCCCCGAGGAGCAGCCGGAGGAGTAGACCGGCCGCAGCGAGCGCCGCCGCCCACCGGCCGGGGCGGGAGCCCCACCGCATACCGGCCGACCCGCGCGCGGGAGCCCAGCGACAGACGGGCCGGAACCCCTGACCCCTCAACGCGGAAGCAGCGGGCGCCCTCCCGTGCACCGGTGGCGGGCGCCCCTCAACGGGCCCCGGCGCCCCGCGGCGGGCAGCCTCCCGGTACCGGCCGCCCGCTATTGCAGAACCGTGACAACAGCCTCCGACCTGCGCCTCACCACACCGATCCATGATCTATTCGCCGCATGTATACGCGGGGTGTATACGCACTGTGTAGAGTGCTCCGCATGTCCATCGGTCACACACTCCTGGGACTCCTCGAGTCCGGGCCCCGCCACGGCTACGACCTCAAGCGGGCCTTCGACGATAAGTTCGGTCACGACCGGTCGCTGCACTACGGCCAGGTCTACTCCACGATGTCCCGCCTGCTGAAGAACGGCCTCGTGGAGGTCGACGGGATCGAGGCGGGCGGCGGGCCGGAGCGCAAGCGGTACGCCATCACCGAGGCCGGCGTCACCGACGTCCAGCGCTGGCTCGCGACCCCCGAACCGCCCGAGCCGTACCTCCAGTCGACGCTGTACACCAAGGTCGTCCTGGCCCTGCTGACCCACCGCGACGCGGCCGGGATCCTCGACACGCAGCGCGCCGAGCACCTGCGCATGATGCGGATCCTGACCGACCGCAAGCGCAAGGGCGACCTCGCGGACCAGCTGATCTGCGACCACGCCCTCTTCCATCTGGAGGCCGACCTGCGGTGGCTCGAACTCACCGCCGCACGCCTCGACAGGCTCGCCGAGGTGGTGACCCGATGACGCCTCCCCCCGGTTCCCTGCTGACGGCGTCGGAACTCCGCAAGACGTACGGCTCCACCGTCGCCCTGGACGGCGCCGAGTTCTCCATCCACCCGGGCGAGGTCGTCGCCGTGATGGGCCCCTCCGGCTCCGGCAAGTCGACCCTGCTGCACTGCCTCGCCGGCATCGTGCCGCCGGACTCCGGCTCGATCAGGTACGACGGCCGGGAGATGGCCGGCATGAGCGACGCCGAGCGCAGCGCGCTGCGGCGCGGCGACTTCGGGTTCGTCTTCCAGTTCGGCCAGCTCGTCCCCGAGCTGACCTGCGTCGAGAACGTGGCCCTTCCGCTGCGGCTGAACGGCACCGCGCGCAAGGAGGCCGAGCGCACCGCCCTGTCCTGGATGGAGCGCCTGCAGGTCGACGACCTGGCGGGCAAGCGTCCCGGCGAGGTCTCCGGCGGCCAGGGACAGCGGGTCGCCGTCGCCCGCTCGCTGGTCACCGGCCCGCGCGTGCTGTTCGCCGACGAGCCGACGGGCGCGCTCGACTCGCTCAACGGCGAGCGCGTGATGGAGCTGCTCACGGACGCGGCCCGGTCGACCAACGCGGCCGTCGTCCTCGTCACGCACGAGGCTCGCGTGGCCGCCTACTCCGACCGCGAGATCGTCGTCCGCGACGGCAGGTCCCGCGACATGGAGCGCGTCGTATGAGCGCCCGCCAGTGGTGCCGGGACCTGGCCATGGGCGCCAGATTCGCGGTCACCGGCGGCCGCGAGGGCTGGGGGCGCGTCCTCCTGACGGCCGTCGGCGTGGGACTCGGCGTGGCTCTGCTGCTGCTCACGACGGCCCTGCCGAGTGCCCTCGGCGCCCGGCACGACCGGGAGCGCGCCCGCAACGACATGACGTACAGCTCGGTGGTCCCGAGGAAGAGCGACCGGACGCTGCTCGTGGGCACCGCCGACACCACCTTCCGGTCCGATGACGTACGCGGCCGGCTGCTCCAGCCCGAGGGCGTACGGGCGCCCCTGCCACCCGGGGTGCGTGCGTTCCCCGGGGCCGGCGAGATGGTCGTCTCGCCCGACCTGAACCGGCTGCTGGCGTCCGACGAGGGCCGGCTGCTGCGCGAGCGGCTGCCCTACCGGATCACCGGGACGGTCGGCGACAGCGGTCTTGTCGGCCCGCACGAACTCGTCTACTACGCCGGCTCCCGGGACCTGGCCGGGGCGGACCGCACGAGCGGTGTCCGCGTCGAGCGCATCGACTCGTTCGGGTCGGTGAACCAGAACGGCGAACAGCTCGACCCGGTCCTGCTGCTGCTCATCCTGATCGTCTTCGTGGTGCTGCTGATGCCGGTTGGCGTCTTCATCGCCGCGGCCGTACGGTTCGGCGGCGAGCGGCGCGACCGCAGGCTGGCGGCCCTGCGCCTGGTGGGCGCCGACGGGCGGATGACCCGCCGGATCGCGGCGGGCGAGGCACTGGCGGGCGCGCTCGTCGGGCTCGTCCTCGGCGCCGTCTTCTTCCTGGCGGGCCGCCAACTCGCGGGGACGATGGAGCTGTTCCGGATCAGCGTGTTCCCCGGCGACCTGAACCCGACGCCCGCGCTGGTGGCGCTGGTCGCCGTCGCCGTCCCGGCCGCGGCGGTCGCGGTGACCCTCTTCGCGCTGCGCGGGGTCGTCATCGAGCCGCTGGGCGTCGTCCGCACGGCCAGGCCCGCACGGCGCCGGCTGTGGTGGCGGCTGCTGCTGCCGCTCGGCGGACTGGCGCTGCTCTACCCGATGGTCGGACAGGGCCGGGACAACGGGGACTTCAACCAGTACATGGTGGTCGGCGGTGTCATCCTGCTGCTGGTCGGCGTCACCGCGCTGCTGCCCTGGGTCGTCGAGTCCGTCGTGGCCCGGCTCAACTCCGGCGGAGTGGCCTGGCAACTGGCGGTGCGCAGGCTCCAGCTGAGCAGCGGCAGCGCGGCGCGCATGGTCAACGGCATCGCGGTGGCGGTGGCCGGCGCGATCGCCCTGCAGATGCTGTTCGCCGGGGTCGAGGGCGACTACACCAGGGAGTCGCGCAACGACCTCTCGCGGGCGCAGATGCAGGTGACCGTGGAGCACGGCGTCCCGCTGGCCGAGGCCGCCGGCCGGTTCGAACGAACCGAGGGCGTACGGCACGTGACGCCGCTGGCCTACGCCGTCATGGGCGACCGCGCCAAGGACCCCGAGTCGTCCGTGAACCTGACCGTCGGCGACTGCGCGTCGCTGCGCGAGGTGGCGCGGCTGCCCTCCTGCCACGACGGCGACGTCTTCGCCGTCAGCGACGCCGAGTACGACAGCGGGACCCTGGACCTGGGCAAGCCGGGCCGGACCCTCTACATCGACCCCTCGTACGACGGCGGTCCCCGGCAGCACCAGGTCGCCTGGACCGTGCCGAAGGATCTCTCGAAGGCGGGGTCGCGCGAGGACCCGACGGGCTGGGAGCGCGGCGGCATCCTGGTCACCACG
This sequence comes from Streptomyces sp. NPDC054842, assembly GCF_053611025.1. NCBI lineage: Bacteria > Bacillati > Actinomycetota > Actinomycetes > Kitasatosporales > Streptomycetaceae > Streptomyces > Streptomyces sp. NPDC054842. The sequence goes on along the minus strand of NZ_JBSGZN010000012.1, from coordinate 99,655 downwards.
GGCGCCCTGCCCGCGAAGGCGGCGGCGGCCGTCGAGGGCCAGCTCTTCCTGAAGATCGACGGCTCGGTGCCGGACGCCCGCGAGCACGTCCGCAACACCGCCGCGAAGCTCGGACCGCTGACCAACGCCAACTCCTGGTCGTCCAGCGAGCGTTCAGGACGCTTCACGTCGATCCGCACGGGCCTGTTCGTCGGCGCGACCTGCGTCCTCTTCCTGATCGGCGCGAGCCTGCTGGTCTCGCAGCTGGAGCAGTTGCGCGAACGCAGGAAGCTGCTGTCGGCGCTGGTCGCCTTCGGCACCCGGCGCCGGACGCTGAGCCTGTCGGTGCTGTGGCAGACCGCGATCCCGATCGCGCTGGGACTGCTGCTCGCCACCACGGTCGGCCTGACCCTCGGCACCGTCCTGCTGAAGATGACGAACACCTCGGTGGCCGTGGACTGGTCGAGCGTGCTGTCGATGGCCGGTGTCGGCGCGGGCGTCGTCCTGCTGGTGACGGCGCTCAGCCTGCCGCCGCTGCTCAGGCTGATGCGGCCGGACGGCCTGCGCACGGAGTAGCGCGGCCGGGCCCGTCCGGGGTCAGAGCACCCGGACGGGCAGGGGCCGCAGCGCGTCCCGGAGCGCCGCGGCCAGCTCCTCGTACTCGGCGCCCCGCGCGGCACCCGCGCGCATCGCGAGCGCGATCCGCCGGGTGGGCGCCGGGTCCGCGAAGTACCCGGTGAGGAGCTGGTTGCTGCGGCTCGTCTCGACCTTGACGGCGGTGCGCGGCAGCAGGGTCACGCCGAGTCCGCCGGCCACCAGCTGGACCAGCGTGGAGAGTCCGGCGGCGGTCGTGGTGACGGGCGCGTCGGCGCGTCCGGCCTCGCGGCAGATGTCGAGCGCCTGGTCACGCAGGCAGTGGCCCTCGTCCAGGAGCAGCAGGTTCAGCTCGCGCAGCGCCTGGCGGGGGATGCCCTCGCGGCCGCCGAGCCAGTGGTCGAGCGGGGTGACGAGCACGAAGTCCTCGTCGAACAGCGGGAGTTCGACGACGCCGGGCACGCCGAGCGGCACCGCGAGCAGCAGCAGGTCCAGCCGTCCCACGGCCAGGCCCTCCAGCAGGCTGGCCGTCTGCTCCTCGTGGACCTGGAGGTCGAGGTCGGGATAGCGGTCGTGGACCAGCTTCAGGACGGTCGGCAGCAGGTACGGCGCCACGGTCGGGATCACGCCGAGCCGGAGCACGCCGGTGAACGGGGCGCGTACCGCCTCGGCCTCCTCCATCAGCGCCCCGACCGCGTCCAGCACGGCCTTGGCGCGTACGGCGAGACGCTCACCCTCGGGCGAGAGCAGCACCTTGCGGGTCGTGCGCTCCAGCAGGGTCACCCCGAGGGTCTCCTCCAGGGCCGAGACCGCGCCGGACAGGGCGGGCTGGCTCATGCCGATCGCGGCGGCGGCGTCCCGGAAGTGCAGGTGCTCGGCGACGGCGGCGAAGGCCCGCAGCTGCGCCAGGCTGGGCTGCCGCCGCCCGTTGCCCTTGGCGCCGAGCGCGCCCTTCGCCCCCAGGGAGCCCTTGGCGCCCAAGGGCACCGCGGCACCGGCCGCGCCGCCGAAGACCCCGGGACCCGTCGAGCTCTTGGCGCCCGCCATGGCCATACCCCTTACTCATCGCTACTGATAGCCCACACCGATCAACACGACCGAGTGTAGCTATTTCACTAATCAATGCAGCCTGTGCCAACATCATCAGCGTCCAACCCATGGGAAACATCCCCAAAAGGGGTGTCTCCTCGCTGCAAGGAGAGCGCGTGCTCACTGTCGGTGACAAGTTCCCCGAGTTCGATCTGACCGCCTGCGTCTCGCTGGAGAAGGGCCAGGAGTTCCAGCAGATCAACCACAAGACCTACGAGGGTCAGTGGAAGGTCGTCTTCGCGTGGCCCAAGGACTTCACCTTCGTGTGCCCGACCGAGATCGCCGCCTTCGGCAAGCTGAACAGCGAGTTCGCCGACCGTGACGCCCAGGTCCTCGGCTTCTCCGGCGACTCCGAGTTCGTGCACCACGCCTGGCGCAAGGACCACGAGGACCTGCGCGACCTGCCGTTCCCGATGATGGCCGACTCCAAGCACGAGCTCATGCGCGACCTCGGCATCGAGGGCGAGGACGGCTTCGCCAAGCGCGCCGTCTTCATCGTCGACCAGAACAACGAGATCCAGTTCTCCATGGTGACCGCCGGCTCCGTCGGCCGTAACCCCAAGGAGGTCCTGCGGGTCCTGGACGCCCTCCAGACGGACGAGCTGTGCCCGTGCAACTGGACCAAGGGCGAGAACACCCTCGACCCGGTCGCGCTGCTGGCCGGTGAGTGACCCTCATGGCCCTCGATGAACTGAAGTCCGCCATACCGGACTACGCCAAGGACCTCCGGCTGAACCTCGGTTCGGTGATCGGCAACTCCGAGCTTCCGCAGCAGCAGCTGTGGGGCACGGTGCTCGCCTGCGCCATCGCCTCCCGCTCGCCGCGCGTGCTGCGCGAGCTGGAGCCCGAGGCGAAGGCGAACCTCTCGCCGGAGGCGTACACGGCCGCCAAGTCGGCCGCCGCGATCATGGCGATGAACAACGTCTTCTACCGGACGCGGCACCTGCTCTCCGACCCGGAGTACGGGACGCTGCGGGCGGGTCTGCGGATGAACGTCATCGGCAACCCCGGTGTCGAGAAGGTCGACTTCGAGCTGTGGTCGCTGGCCGTCTCCGCCGTCAACGGCTGCGGACAGTGCCTCGACTCGCACGAGCAGGTGCTGCGCAAGGCCGGCGTCGGCCGCGAGACGATCCAGGAGGCGTTCAAGATCGCCTCGGTGATCCAGGCGGTCGGCACGACGCTCGACGCCGAGGCCGTCCTCGCCGAGTAGTCCCTCCCCCGGCTTCGGAGCCCCGCTCACCTCTGTGGTGGGCGGGGCTCCGGCCGTTCCCGCCGCCGGTGCGCCGTTCCCCGTCTCCGGGTCCCGGTGTCGCGCCCCGCGCCGGACGGGCTCGGCTCCGTCGGTCTCAGGCGTCCGGTGATGGCGGCGGCGTCTGCCGCAGGGCCGTTTCCTCGGCGTAGGAACGGAGGTAGCCGACCACCGTGTTGGTGACCGCGACCAGGGGCACCGCGACGACCGCGCCGCCGATCCCGGCGATCATCCCGCCCGCGGCGACGGACAGGACGACGGCCAGAGGATGCACCCGCACCGCGCGCCCGAGGATGAACGGCTGGAGGATGTGGCCCTCGATCTGCTGCACCGCGAGGACCACGGCCAGCACCATGACGGCCGCGAACACGCCCTGGGTGACGAGCGCGACGACGACGGCGAGCGCTCCCGACACCACCGCGCCCACCAGCGGGATGAACGCGAACAGGAAGATGAACACGGCGAGCGGGACGGCCATCGGGACGTCGAGGAAGTAGATGCCGAGGCCGATGAAGATGGCGTCGATCAGCGCGACGATCACCGTGCCGCGGACGTAGGCCGTGAGCGTGCGCCAGGCGCGCGGTCCGGCGCCGGCGACCCCCGGACGGGCGGCGGCCGGGACGAGCTTGAGCGACCACTCCCAGATCCGCTTGCCGTCGTACAGCAGGAACAGCGTCGAGAACATCGTCAGCAGGATGCCGGTCAGCGCCTCGACGATGACCGTGACGCCCTCCAGGCCGGCGGAGGTGATCTGGTCGGTGTTGGCGCCGACCGCCTCGCGCAGGTTCTTGGCGATCTCGTTGATCTGCTTGTCCGTCACGTGGAACGGGCTGTTGAGGAGCCACTTGCGCAGCTCGTCGATGCCGTCCTGGATCTGGCTGGAGAGGTTGTCGATGTTCTCCATGACCTGCCAGACCACGAACCAGCCGACCAGGCCCATGACGACGAAGCCGAGGATCGCGGTGAGCGCCGTGGCCAGTCCGCGCGGGACGCCGTGCCGGCGCAGCCGCCCCACCGTGGGCTGGAGCAGCGCCGTGACGAGCAGCGCCGTCACGAACGCGAGCACCACCAGCTGCACGGCGCTGATGACCCGCATCAGCACCCAGACGGTGCCCGCGAGGACGAGCAGCCGCCAGCCGGCCTCGGCAGCGACCCGCATGCCCCACGGCACGGCCGCGGCGGGGTCGGGGCGGGCGGCCACGGCGGGGGCGTACAGCGGTGGCGGCGGGACCTGCTCGGGAGCGGAGACCTCGGCGTCCTCGGCTTCCTCCGCTCCGGGAGCGGCCGGCTTCTCGGCGTCGGCTGCCGCCTGGCGGGCCCGGCCGGCCTCGCGGGCGCGGGCGGGCGCCACGACGGCACGCGGGGCGTCCGGTTCGGCTTCCCCCTGCGTCTCCCGCTCCACCTCGGCGCGGCGCTCGTCCAACCGCTCCCCCAACTCGGTCAGTCCCGCACCGATCCGACCGAGCCATCTGGGCACTCGCGACATGATCCGTCCTCTTCCCCCGTTGCTCCCCACCACTCCCCCCGGAGTCGTTCCGTCCGACCGTACAGGGCCGGGCCTCGGCACAGCCGAAGCCCCTCACCCAAGGACGGTGAGGGGCTTCGTGAGGTTGAGCCGCGTGTGCGGCCACCGGCTAGTACCAGTGGTTGGCCTGCCAGAAGGTCCAGGCCTCGCACGGGCTGCCGTAGCGGCTGTCCATGTAGTTGAGGCCCCACTTGATCTGGGTGGCCGGGTTCGTCTGCCAGTCGGAACCGACGGACGACATCTTCGAGCCGGGCAGCGCCTGGAAGAGACCGTAGGCACCGGAAGAGGCGTTGACCGCCTTGTAGTTCCAGCTGGACTCGTGGTCCACGATGTTGCTGAAGCACTGGAACTGGGCGCTCGGCACCATCTGCCGCGCCATCGCCTGGATCTGCGCGATGGTGTACGAGCTCTGGACGGAGAAGCTGCTGACGTCCCGCGTGGCCGAACGGCTGGCCTTGGCCTCGGCCTCCTTGCGGTCCTTCGCGTCCTGCTCGGCCTTCTCCGCGGCCTTCTGCTTGGCGATCGCGTCCTCGGCGGCCTGCTTGCGAGCCGCTTCCTCCGCGTCCTTCTTGGCGCTGGCGTCCGCGGCGATGGCCTGTGCGTCGGCCTGCTGCGTCAGGGATGCGGTCTGCACCTGAGCCTGCTGACCCGCGGGTATGTCCGCGAGGAGCGTGGCGTCGCCGACCGTCGCCTCGGCGTCGTTGGGGGACTGCGCGGTGCTGCCCGCGGCAACACCGGTGACGGCGCCAACAGCGGTGACCGCGGTGGCAGAAGCCACTGCGAATCCCCGGACCGAAATCCGGCTCACTCGGTTTCCTTCCAGCATCGCCCGCTTAGGTGACCCTCGCGGACGCAATCGTGCCCCTTGGCACTGGCCTCCCAACTGCGGGGTCACGGGAGGCGCGGGCCCGGTGGGCAACTCCCTTGCGGGGAGCGCCGCGTGGTGCTCGGGCGGCATACGACGGCTCTATGGAGTTCTGATGTTTCCTGTTGTGCCGTACCGCTGGGGGTACACGTGTGTCGTATGCGGGGCCTGACAGGAGTGAGACTCTGCCGTACCCCGACGCGCAAGGCAATTCTGTCTTGCGTGTGAAAGCTCACACCTCGTTTGCCTCCCGCGTTTCCCGGAAACGTGCACGCGCCAAGACGCCGCCCGGCTAGGCTCTTGGCCTTTGCCGGACGGCGCCAACTGATGTGCGGTCACCCCGGGTTGGTGCTATCGGGGCATGGAGCCCTAGATGTGTCCGTCCTCCAGCATTTCGGTCACAAGGGCGGCAATCTGGGACCTCTCGGACCGGTTCAGGGTGACGTGCGCGAAGAGCGGATGGCCCTTCAGTTTCTCGACGACGGCGACCACTCCGTCGTACCGGCCGACCCGCAGATTGTCCCGCTGTGCCACGTCGTGGGTCAGTACGACCCGCGAGTTGGCGCCGATACGGGACAGGACGGTCAGCAGCACGTTCCGTTCCAGCGACTGCGCCTCGTCCACGATCACGAAGGCGTCGTGGAGGGAGCGGCCGCGGATGTGCGTGAGCGGCAGCACCTCCAGCATCCCGCGCGCGGTGACCTCCTCGATGACCTCGCGGCTGGTGACCGCGGAGAGCGTGTCGAACACCGCCTGCGCCCAGGGGCTCATCTTCTCGGACTCGGAGCCGGGCAGATAGCCGAGCTCCTGCCCGCCCACCGCGTACAGCGGCCGGAAGACCATCACCTTCTGGTGCTGGCGCCGCTCCAGCACGGCCTCCAGACCCGCGCAGAGCGCGAGCGCGGACTTGCCCGTGCCGGCCCGGCCGCCCATGGACACGATCCCGATGTCGGGATCGAGCAGGAGGTCGAGAGCGATGCGCTGCTCGGCGCTCCTCCCCTTGATCCCGAACGCCTCACGGTCACCGCGGACGAGCCGGACGTTGCCCTCGGGCGTGACGCGTCCGAGTGCCTTGCCGCGCTCCGACTGGATCGTCAGACCCGTGTGCACCGGCAGCTCGGCCGCCTCGGGCACGTAGGCGTGCCCCTCCTCGAAGAGGACGTCCACCTGCTCGCCGGGCAGCGTCAGCTCGGACATCCCGGTCCAGCCGGACGAGCCGGTGATGGCGAGTTCCGCCCGGTACTCCTCGGCCAGGAGCCCGACGGAGGACGCCTTGATCCTCAGCGGCAGGTCCTTCGACACGACGGTGACGTCGTAGCCCTCGGCCTGGAGGTTGCGGGCCACCGCGAGGATGCGGGAGTCGTTGTCCCCCAGGCGGTAGCCGCTGGGCAGGATGCTGGGGTCCGAGTGATTGAGCTCGACGCGTACGGTCCCGCCGAGGTCCCCGACCGGGATCGGGGCATCGAGCCGGCCGTGCCGGACCCGGAACTCGTCGAGCAGCCGCAGGGCCTGCCGGGCGAAGTAGCCGAGCTCGGGATGGTGCCGCTTGGCCTCCAGTTCCGTGACCACGACGATCGGCAGCACGACTTCGTGCTCGTCGAAGCGGTTCATCGCGTGCGGATCGGCCAGCAGGACGCTGGTGTCGAGAACATAGGTGCGCCGGTCTGGCTTGTGGCGCTTTGCGCTGGTCACCACGGAAGGACGTACCCCCTCGGATGAGGTCGGGGAGCGACGAAGGAGATCTGGACCGGTCTCGGCCACGCTGCGCGGGCCGGGAACCGGCCCTCCGCTTCGTCCGTGCTGACCGCACGATCGGGCTGGTGCAAGGGGCCTCCCGGGCGGACGGCCCCGTGCCGCCCGCTGAGATCCGACACCCGTGGTTCGGGTGTCGACCTGGAAGCTTTATGCCCTGTAACGAGCGCCGCCATGCCAAAGGGCATGACGGCGCGTTCGTTAACTCCTGGTGACGTACGTCCCTGACGTGCTCGGGGGTCAGCCGCCGTAACGCCGATGTCGCGCCGCGTAGTCGCGCAGCGCCCGCAGGAAGTCCACCTTGCGGAAGGCCGGCCAGAAGACCTCGCAGAAGTAGTACTCCGAGTGGGCCGTCTGCCACAGCATGAATCCGGACAGGCGCTGCTCCCCGCTGGTGCGGATCACGAGGTCCGGATCGGGCTGGTCACCCGTGTAGAGGTGCTTGCCGATGAGGTCGACGTCGACGGAGTCGGCGAGGTCGGTGAGGGCGGTGCCCTGGTCGGCGGCCTCCAGGAGCATGGAGCGCACGGCGTCCGCGATCTCCTGGCGTCCGCCGTAGCCGATGGCGACGTTGACCACTATCCCGTCGACGTGCGCCGTGGTCTCCTCGGCCTCCTTGAGGACCGTCTGCATCTGCGAGGGCAGGATGTCGGGCGTGCCGACGTGGTGGACGCGCCAGCGGCCGTCGGCGGCGAGGGTGCGGACGACGCCCTCGATGATCTCCAGGAGCGGGACCAGCTCCTCCTTCGGACGGTCGAAGTTGTCCGTGGAGAGCAGCCAGAGGGTGACGACCTCGACGTCGGTCTCGGAGCACCAGCCGAGGAACTCCTCGATCTTGTCGGCCCCGGCGCGGTGACCGTGGGCGGCGGTGCTGCCCGCGGCCTTCGCCCACCGGCGGTTGCCGTCCATGATGACGCCGATGTGCTTCGGCACCTGGTCGTGGTCGAGGTGGCCTTCCACCCTGCGTGTGTAGAACCTGACCAGCAGACGGCGCAGGTTGTCGCGCAAGGTCACGTGTTGTCAGCCCCTCCGTGCGGATCAGACAGGCGCGAGCGGGCGCAATCCCTGTCCATATGGCGGTCCCCGGAGGCGAAGCCTACCCCCGCGCAACTGGGGCCCGGCCCACGGGCGTCGGCGCCCGGCCACGGGAGGAGGGGCGCCGGGCGTCCGCGGCCCGGTGGTGCGAGGCGCCCGATGCGGGCCGGAGCGGGGCGCCGGGGCCTACCGGTGCACGGAGGGGCTTGGAGGGCGCCAGGGTCACCCGGGGGTGGAGGGGACCCGAAGGGCGCCACGGCCCGCCGGGCGGGGACGCCGCGCGAGGGCACAAAAAAACGGGCCGGTCCGTGGGGGGGAGACGGACCGGCCCGAGGGGGGGTTTCCACCATAACCCTTCGTAAGTGATGCTGCGTGCATCGGCGTGCGACAACTACTCTCCGGAGTCGTCCAGCAACGCCGCGATTATCGCGGAACCCCTTATTCAGGGGCCGTTCATGGCCGGATCACAGCGGATTCCAAGGGAACTGGGGGGAATGCATGGAGGTTTCGGAGGTCTCAGGGCGTCTGTGAGGTGCCTGGTGCCCGGACGGCGCTGTCCTCCAGGTGGGTGACGCGCGCCGGACGTCCGCTTGACGCCGCCGCTACCTTCACGGCCATGGCGACCTTCACGACCCCTTCCACGCCCGCACCCGTGCCGCTGGAACGCGCGGAGTCGGCGCGGGCCCGACGGCGGGGGCTGCTGGGACGGGACGGCGTCGAGGGGGCGCTGATGCTGAGCCCGGCGAACTCGGTGCACACCATGGGGATGCGGTTCGCCATCGACGTGGCCTATCTGGACCGGACGCTGCGGGTGATCGCGGTGCGGACGATGCGTCCGGGCCGGGTGGGACTGCCCCGCCCGCGAGCCCGGCACGTCCTGGAGGCCGGGGCCGGAGCGATGGAGCGGTGGGGGGTACGGCGCGGGGTGCGCGTCGTCGTACGGGAGGATCCGGCGGACTCGGGGGACCCGATGGACTCGGACGACCTGGACTCGGAGGACCCGACCGGGCCGGTAGGACCGTAGGAACCGAGGGGTCGGCCGGGCCCCGAGGGGATTGGGCGGGCCCCGAGGGCCGCCCGGCTGAGGCCGGAGAAACGGGGTCGGCACCGCGCAGCCCCCTCCACTGCGCGGTGCCACACGCGCAGCTTTGCTCACGCGAATTACCTTGGTCCGAACCTACGTTAGCCGGACAGCCGGGCGCGAGCCGCCCCCGGTAACGATGTGGACAACCTGTGCGGATGTCCGGGATACGGACGGGCGTCTCGCGCAACGGGCGCTCGGTGATCTCGGCTCCGCTGCCCGTACGCGGGGCCGGTCAGCGCTCCGGCCTGCGCGCCTCGATGAGGAAGCGGGTGCTGTGGGAGACGAAGGGGCCGTCGCGCACGATCTCTTCGTGCAGGGTCAGCAGGCGGTCCCGGTACTTGTCGACCGTGAAGCCGGGGACCATCCAGATCACCTTGCGCAGGAAGTGGACCACGGCCCCGATGTCGAGGAACTCGATGCGCAGCCGGGCCGTGCGCAGGTCGACGACCTCCAGTCCGGCGGCCTCGGCGGCGGCGCGGGCGCGGTCGGGGTGCCGTGCCTCCCTGGTCTCCCGCGGCTGCCGCCCGACGAAGTACTCGACGAGTTCGAAGACGCTGGCGGGACCGACCTGCTGGGAGAAGTACGTGCCCCCCGGGCGCAGGACGCGGGCGATCTCCGCCCAGTGCGTGGTGACCGGATGGCGGCTGGTGACCAGGTCGAAGGCGGCGTCCGCGAAGGGCAGCGGCGCGTCCTCCGGGGAGGCCACGACGACGGCGCCGCGCGGGTGCAGGAGGGCGGTCGCCTTCGCGACGTTCGGCGGCCAGCCCTCGGTGGCGACGGTGATCCGGGGCAACTCGGGTGCGGAGGCGAGGACTTCGCCGCCGCCGGTCTGCAGGTCGAGCGCGGCCTCGGCGCGTGCGAGGCGCTCCCCCATCGCGTGCGCGTATCCCCAGGGCGGCCGCTCCTCGGTGGCCCTGCCCGCGAACCAGGAGAAGTCCCAGCCGTCGACGGGGGCGGCGTCCGCCTCGGCGACGAGTTCTTCGAAGGAGCGGTCCTCGGTCATGGACCGATCCTGCCAAGCGGGGGCCGTATCGGCGACCGGGTTTTCGCGGGGCCGGCGGGGCGGCGGGACGCCGGGGCGATGGGAAGCACGGGACAGCACGGACGCGGGGCAGTCCGGGGCGGCGGGGACGCCGGGGCGCTGAGGAGGGCGGGGCGCCGGGGGGGGCGGGGCAGCGGGCCGGTCGGTGTCGGTGCCCGCTGCTACGTTCCGGGGATGACGACCGAATCGGGTGCCGTACCGGTGCCGTACACCGCCGGCGAGAAGGACATCCTGCGCGCGAGCCTCGACCGGCACCGGGACGCGGTCCTGTGGAAGCTGGCCGGGCTCGACGACGAGCAGGTGCGGCGGGTGATGACGCCCTCGGGCACCAGCCTGCTCGGCCTGGTGAAGCACCTGGCGTCGGTGGAGTACGGCTGGTTCTGCCGGGCGTTCGGTCGGGAGGTCGAGCCGCTGTGGTTCGACCCCTACACCGACGAGGACATGAGCGCGGGGCCCGGCGAGACGACGGGGCGGATCACCGACTTCTACGGCCGGGCCCGCACCGCCGCCGACCGCACGATCGCGGAGCTGTCCCTGGACGATGTGGGTACGGCGTGGAGCGGCACGGCCGTCTCCCTGCGCTGGGTCATGGTCCACATGGTCGAGGAGACGGCACGGCACGCGGGCCACATGGACATCTTGCGCGAACTCGTCGACGGCGCCACGGGAGACCACCGCCCTGCCTGAGCGGACCGGCACAGGCCCCGCACCCGGCGGGACCGGCGGCCGCGTACCGGGGTCAGCTCTGCTTGCCCGACTCCGTGGAACCGCTCCTCGGGAACGACACCTCCACCCGGCGGTTCTTGCGCCGCCCCTGCTCGCTGGTGTTGTCGGCGATCGGATAGTCCTCGCTGTATCCGCGCACCTCGAACGTGACGTCGCCTCCGAGGTCGCCCGCCAGTTCGTCGTGGACCACCTCGGCGCGCTTCTTGGAGAGGGTCAGGCCGTGCGCGTAGGAGCCGAGGTTGTCGGTGAAGCCGAACACCCTGACGTTCGTGGCGTTCTGCGCCTTGATCTCGTCCGCGATCGCCTGGATACGGGAGCGGGCCTCCGGGTTCAGCTTCGAGCTGTCCTTGGGGAACAGCACCTCCGCCTGGAGCGCGAACGTCACGTTCTCGTTCGTGTCCTCCCGGCGCTCCTCACCGCCGAGGTCCTCCACGACCGACTTGATGTCCAGGACCTTGGCGGGGGCGAGCGTGGCACCGTCCGCCAGTTTCAGGCCCGGACTGTTGGCGTCCACCTCGGGAGGCGGGGACGTCGTCACGCTGCCCGGCGGGGCGCTCGGATCGTCGTCGTCCGCGTGGGCCGGCCCCGGAAGCCCGAGGGTGACCAGCACGACCAGGGCCGTGAACGTCGTCGCGGTGGTGCGGCTGGGGAGCGGCATGGGTCACTCACCCTCGGAGAGTTCGACGGTGGCGGGGGGCATGGCGCCGACCTGGAAACTGACCTTGGTGGTTCCCTCGGGCGGGGCGGGGAACTGGGCGTACCAGTCGGCGGACTCACCCGAACGGAGGGCCGTGGAGAACCGCGTACACAGGCACCGGCCCGCCGTGTCGCGGAGGATGAGGTACTTCTTCTTGCCCGCCTGGTCCACGAGGCTCGCACCGGCAATGGATCCGCCGTTCTTGGAGAGTTCGCGTTCGTCTCCCCGCCAGTCGGCAGCCACCCAGGACCTGCTTCCACCGTTCGTCACCGACCCCTCGACGGTGACGAACCCTCCGTCGTCACGTGTCGCCGAGGTGATCTTGAGAGTCAGCCCGTCTCCCTTGACTTCCGCCAGGACCTGGTCCGTGGAAGGGGATTCGGACGGCTGCTCCTCGTCGCCGCTGTCACCGTCGTCCTTCGTGGACGCGGACGCCTTGGGCGTTTCGGCCTTGTCGTCGCCTCCCCCACCGCAGCCGGCCACCGTGAGGAGCAGCCCAGCCGTGATCGCCACCGCGCTCAGCGCCCTGCGGCCCTTCATGGTGTGCCGGAGATCCATCGGTACGGCTTCCTCTCACTCGGCCAGATGCACAGAGAACATCACGGACGCGTCGGGAAGGTCGTCCGGATCGAAATCTTCGGGGTCGATGTTCACGTTCTCGCCATCGCAGTCCAGTTCCACGGGCTTCTCGGGGTCCGCTTCGGGGTCGAAGTCGCAGCGCGGTTCGATCACCGCGGTGGCATGGGCTCGCGCCTGCATACTCTCCGTCCCGGGGATGATCGATTCGCCGACCGTGTAGTTGGTCTCGATCTCGGCCTCGTACCCCGGATACCCGTTCACCACAGTGGACTGGATGCCCAGAAGTGCGGAGTCGTTCTCGGCGGCCAACTGCTCGGCCGCGGCGGTGACTCCCGCTCCCGGCGGGGGGTTGTCACCCAGCCAGTCCAGCCAGTCGCCGCCCTCACCGATGGCCACCAGCAGCTCGTCGATCATCTCGTCCCTGGCATCCTGCGCGGCCGCCAACGCCGCAGCGTCCGCCGCGGACTGGGCTCCATTGCGGGCGGACGCTGCCTGCGCGAACGCGAACAGGGCGAGTGCGGCGAAGAGCAGGATCGCCGTCAGCCATATGTAAATGGGGAGGGTCTGCCCTCGGTCTCCGAACCGGCCTTCGCTCAGCCGCCGATGACGTCGTTCACCGCGTCGAATATCGCCTGGGAGATCAGCCCGTCCAACCCCAACCCGTCGATCAGCGTGAAGATCCCCGCGATGATGATCATCAGCCCCGCGTACTCCACGAACCCCGCGCCCGCGTCCCGGTTCTCGTCCCGCATTCGGGAGATCACCGTCCGCGTCCAGTCGTCGAATCCGCTCATCGTCACTGCCCTCCCACCCGACGCCACTTCCGACCCGAGCACCGTACGTGAGAACACGCCTACTCCGGGTGGGTCCAGGGACCCAACTTCCGGTGGACGGACTCACCGGTTCCACCCCCCGGGGGCGGTGCCCAGCCAGTGGGCGATCGCTTCGCTGCGCGAAGAAGCGTGCAGCTTCGCGAAGATGCGGTTGATGTGGTTCTTCACGGTCTTCTCGCTGATGAAGCAGGCGGCGGCGATCTGCTGGTTGTTCATGCCGGACGCGATGAGATCCATGACCTCCACCTCCCTTGAGCTCAGGCCGTGTCGAGCCCGGTCGGGGCCACGGCGGGGCGGCCCGGCCGGGGCCGGCGTCCGCGCCTCCGACGAATGTGTCACAACCGGTTGCATCTGCGAAGAGATTTCGTCCGGTTCGTAGGAAACACCGAGCGATTCCGTGACAGTGGCCCGTCCGTGCCTCATGTCCCGTACGGCGGTGATCAGTTCGGCCGCCGTGAACTCCCCGTGGACGAGGTAGCCGACGGCGCCCCGGCGCAGCGCCTCGGCCACGACCTCGGGTTCCCGGCTGTAGGTCAGCATCATCACGGGGGCCAGACGGGCCAGTTGGGGAAGCGCGGTGAGTCCGTCGGTGCCCGGCATGCGGACGTCGAGCAGGACGACGTCCGGGCCGTGGAGGCTCGCGGCGGTCACGGCTTCCCGGCCGTCCGCGGCCTGCGCGACGACGTCGATGTCCGGATGGGCGCCGAGCAGGGCGGTCAGTCCGGCGCGGACGACCGGGTTGTCGTCGGCCACGAGCACACGCAGGGGCCGTCCGGAGAGTGCCTGGTCAGGCATGGGCTGCCTTCTCTCGGGGGAGGGAGCGGGCCGGCGCGGGCAGCGGGCACGTCAGGGCGATCTCGGTGCCGCCGTGCGCGGGGACGGACAGGTGCAGGCGTCCGCCGAGGGAGGCGGCCCGCTCCACCATGCCGAGCAGGCCGAAGTGGCCGGATTCCGTCAGTTCGTCGAGGACGGCGGTGGGCGGCAGGCCGACTCCGTCGTCCCGGACGGACAGCCGCAGGACCCCGGCGGAGGTGTCGGCGTCGAGGGAGAGGACGACGCGGCGGGCGCGTGCGTGCCGGTGGGCGTTCTCCAGCGCCTCCGAGACGATCGCCAGGAGGTGCTGTGCCGTCGTGCGCGGCAGTACGGGCACGGTGCCCGTGCGGCGCAGCTCCGCCGTGATCGCCGTACGGGCCTCGAAGTCGGCGACGCGCTGGGCCAGTTCGGCAGCCAGGTCCCGGCGGGCCGTGCCGAGGTCCGTGTGGCGGCGCAGGTCCGACAGCAGCTCGCGGGACTCCGTCGCGGCCCGGCGTGCGGCGCCCGCCACCAGGGTCGCCTGCCGCTCCAGCGTGGCGGGGTCGCAGGAGTCGGCGGACGCCGCCAGCGCCTCCGCCGCGAGGGCGAGGCCGTGCAGGGTCTTCGCGACCGAGTCGTGCATCTCCCTTGCCAGGCGCGCCCGTTCGGACTCCACGGCCTCGGCCACCGCGAGGCGTGAGGTGGCCTCCGACAGCGCCTGGCTCGCCGCGCCGAAGCGGAACATGAGGTTGCGCAGGGTGACGCCGATGATGCCGGCGCCGACGCAGAACCCGGCTACGAGCAGGGTGCTGGCGCCGGTGCCGGGCCGGTGCTCCCAGGCCCGGAACACCGTCAGCAGGACGACCAGCTGGAGGCCGGTGAAGATGCCGGAGCCGCGCCAGCCGTACAGCAGGCCGGCGAGGAGCGGGGTGCAGACGGTCGCGTAGGCCAGCGGCGAGGCCGGGGACGCGGTGAGGAGCAGGACCGCGCCGAAGACGAGGTCGACGGCCAGCAGGCTGGGGTGGGCGAGGAGGCGGGGGCCGAAGCGGTCCCAGTCGCGGAGCATGGCGTACGAACCCATGACGCCCAGTACGGCGGCGGCCAGGACCGTGTACCGGGCCGGGCCGTCCGTGGCGTTGGCCATGGCGAAGGGCGCGCCGACGGCGACGGTCGCGAGGCGTACGGCGAACGCCTGGCGGCACAGGGCCTGGAGGGCGCTCAGCTGGAGGCGGACGCTGCCCGGGGCGGGGGCGTCGTCGGCGAGATACCCGGCGCCGGTGCCCCGGGCCCATCCCGCACCCGGTCTCCCGGCCGCGGGCTCGCCGGGGCGGGTGCCCGCGCCGGCGCTCTCGGGGCGGCGCGGCGCCCGGTCGTGCCGGCCGCCGGGACACTCCCGTCCGCGTCCGAGCCGGAGGCTTCTCATCAGCGCCCCAGGATCGAGCCGAAGTTCGTGCCGGAGCCGAGGAACATCCCGGTCGCGATCAGGATCATCGTCGCGGGGAGCATGAAGACGAGGGTCACCATCGTCGCCTTGGGGATGGTCTTCGCGGCGCGGCGGCGGGCGTTCTGCGCGTCGGTCCTGCGCATGTCGGTGGCGAGCTGGATGAGGGTCTCGGCGATCGGGGAGCCGAGTTCCTCGCCCTGCTGGAGCGCGGACACGAACTGGGCTACCGATTCGGAGGAGTTGCGGCGGCGCAGCTCGTCGAAGGCCTGGCGGCGGCTGACGCCCATGTCCATCTGGCGCAGGGTGATGCGCAGTTCGTCGGCCCAGGGTCCCTCGTACTTCTCGGCGACCCGGTCCAGGGCCTGCCGGAAGCCGAGGCCCGCCGAGACCACGACCGCCAGCACGTCGAGGAAGTCGGGCAGCGTGCGGTCGATGACGTCCTTGCGCTCCCGGATGGCCTGCCAGATCAGCGCGTCGGCGGCCAGCAGCCCGAAGGCCAGGGTCGCCACGGCGAAGAGGGGCCGCCCGTTGGAGAGGAAGACCAGGCCGAGTACGAGGCCGAAGGCGCCGTAGACCGCGCGGCGGGCGGCGTAGCGGCTGAGCGTGAGGCCGCCGGGGTTGCCCGCCATGTCGATGCGGCGGCGTTTGGCGTCGACGCGGCGGGGGCCCATCAGGCGCAGCACGGCGGGCGCGAAGCGCATGCCGAGGCGGTCGACGGCCGAGTCCGCCTTGGACACCCGGGTCGCGCCGACCTCCAGGGCGAGGACGAGGTCGCTGGGCAGCTTGGCGTCGGCGCGGATCATGCGGACGCCGAGGAGGACGCCCGCGACGGCCGCGCCCATCAGGACGGCGAGCAACAGGGCCTGCAAGGGAATCTCCTCCTCACACTTCGATCTTGCCGAGGCGGCGGATGACGAAGAAGCCGACGGTGTAGAGCCCGAGCGAGAGCAGGACGAGGGCCTGGCCGAGCGGGGAGCCGGTGACGCGGGCCAGCGCGCCCTCGTTCGAGGAGTTGATCAGGAGCAGTGAGCCGAGGCCGAGCAGCGGGACCGTGAAGGCCGTCGCGTTGACCTCGGAGAGCATGGTGCGGACCTCGCGGCGGGTCTCCTTGCGGTCCTCCAGCGTCTGGGTGAGGTTGCGCAGCGAGCTGACGACCGAGCCGCCCGCCTTGTTGGCGAGGACGAGGGTGGTGACCAGGACGACGAGTTCGCGGGACGGGAGGCGTTCGGCCAGCTCGCCGAGCGCGTCGTCGATGGATCGGCCCAGGGTCAGATGGTCGGCGACCCGGGCCAGCTCCTCGCCCGCGGGCGCCTCCAGTTCCTCGGCGGCCATCGCGAGCGCGGTGCGCAGGGCGAGTCCGGCGGCGGTGGCGTTGGCCAGCAGCCGCGCCACGTCGGGGAGTTGGTTGATGAACGCCTCGATGCGCTTCTGCCGCTGCCAGTTGAGGAAGATGGCCGCGCTCCAGACGCCGACGAGTCCGGCGATCGGGCCGAAGAAGGGGGCCAGGGCCGCGGCGGCGATGAGCCACAGCGCGACGACGACGGCGGTGACGTAGGTGAAGAACTCGCCCGCCGTGAGGTCGAGTCCGGTCGCCGACAGCCGCAGGTGGATGGAGCGGCCGAGCCGGGTGCGGCGCAGCCTGCGGTCGACGGCGGCGAAGCGGCGGACGCGGCCGGACGCCGTACGGACGGGTCCGCCGCCGGAGAGGCGGTCCTCCAGTGCCTGGCGCTGGGCACGGCCGGCGGCGTACGCGTGCACGCCCGCGACGGCGAGGGTGCCGCACAGGAGGGTGGCGCCGAGGGCGGACAGGGCCGGGTTGTTCATTCCTGGCTCCCGTGCGGGGTGGGGGCGGTCATCCGATGGCCCGCCTGGTGTTGAGGACGTCGATGGCCTCGGCGACGCCGAAGGCGGGGGGCAGCGGTTCGCCCGCCACGTACAGCTTCTCGGCGATCTGGCGGGGCAGCGGGAGGTGCTCGAAGCGGCCGTGGACGACCCGGTCGGGGCCGGTGGGGCGGGGGACGAAGCGGGAGACGGTCGCGATGCGGAACTGCTCGCGGCCGTGCGAGACGAGCAGGGCGACCTCGGCGATCTTGCGGGAGCCGTCGGCGTGCCTGGCGAGCTGCACGACGACCTCGACGGCCGAGTTGATCTGGTCCTTGAGCGCCTCGAAGGGGATCTGCACCTCGGACATCGAGCCGAGGGTCTGGAGCCGCATCAGGGCGTCCTCGGCGGAGTTGGCGTGGACGGTGGCCAGGGAGCCGTCGTGGCCCGTCGACATCGCCTGGAGCATGTCGAGGGTCTCCCCGCCGCGCACCTCGCCGACGATGATGCGGTCGGGGCGCATGCGCAGGGAGTTGCGGACCAGGTCGCGGATGGTGATCTGGCCCTTGCCCTCGACGTTCGGGGGCCGCGACTCCAGGCGGATCACGTGCTCCTGCTGGAGCTGGAGTTCGGCGGAGTCCTCGATGGTGATGATGCGTTCGTGGGCCGGGATGAGTCCGGACAGCGCGTTGAGCAGGGTCGTCTTGCCGGTGCCGGTGCCGCCGCTGACGATGACGTTGAAACGGGCGCGGACGAAGGCCGCCAGCAGCATGAGCATCTGCTCGTCGAGTGAGCCGAGGTCGATGAGCTCCGGGAGCGTGTAGGCGCGCGGGAAGCGGCGGATGGTGAGGGTGGGGCCGGTCAGGGCGAGCGGCGGGATGATCACGTTGACGCGCTCGCCGGTGGGCAGGCGGGCGTCGACCATCGGGTTGGACTCGTCGACCCGGCGGTTCACGGTGGAGACGATGCGCTCGATGGTCTGCATGAGCTGCTCGGTGGACGCGAAACGCAGCGGGAGCTGTTCGACGCGGCCGGCCCGTTCCACGAAGATCGAGTCGGGGCCGTTGACCATGATCTCGGTGATGGACGCGTCGGCGAGGAGGGGTTCGAGGACGCCGAGGCCGAGCGCCTCGTCCACGACCCGCCGGATCAGCTGGGAGCGCTCGGCGGAGGACAGGACGGGTCCCTCGCGGCTGATGATGTGGCCGAGGACGCGCTCCAGCCGGGCGCGCCGTTCGGTGGCGGCCAGGCTGGACATCTCCGCGAGGTCGATCTCCTCCAGGAGCTTGGCCCGGTAGACGGCGACGAGGTGTCCGTCCTCGCGGGCGGGGCCCCCCTCCTCGGGGGCGGCGGCGATACGGGAACGCAGGCTCATGTCTTCGGCTCCTCCCGGTCAGTCGTCCTGGTCGTTCGGCATGGTGGCCCGGCGTTCGGCGGTGAAGCCGTCCATGAAGGGGATGACCGAGGGGATCTCGACCTGGACGGTGGCCACCACGGTGTCTCCCCCGCCGCCGACCGAGACGCTCGCGCCGAAGCGGCCGTCCATCGCCGCCTGGCCCGCGGCCTGGCCCGCCGCGGCGTCCTTCTGGGCGGCGACCCGGGCCGCCGCCCGCGCTCCGGACCCGGCCTGGTTGATGCCGTAGCCGACCAGGCCGAGCTGGATGGCGGCCATGCCGATGACCAGCAGGATGGGCAGGAATCCGGCGAACTCCAGCATGGAGACACCGCGGTCGCCCCAGCGCCGGGCCCGCGCCGGGCGGGAACGGGGCAGGACGGCACGACGCCGGCGGGCCCGGACGGCCGCCTCCCGCCGGCATCGGGGCCGGCCGGACGCCCGTCGCCGGCCGGACGCGGGACGTGGCACCGGCCCGTGCGCGGGCGAGGGGCACCGCCGGTCCGGCGCGGGCCGCGCGGACGGCGAGTGCGCCCGTGACGCCGGGTGCGGGGCCGCCGGTCCGCGTCGGCCGGGACGTCCCGGGGCACGGTGCGAGCGTACGAACAGGCTCATCCGTCGTCCCCTTCCACGGCCGCGCCCGCCTCGCCGTCGACCTGCCAGCCGGCGTCGAACCCGGGGAAGAACAGCGGTACTTGGGCGGTGACGCGGGCCTTCCACACGTCGCCTTCGAGGGTGCAGCCGATCTGAGCGCCCTGCCAGGCCCCCGGCAGGTGCTGCTCCCCGGCCGACTGGCAGGCGCCGGCCGCGTCGCCGTCCACCGCGTACGCCGCCGTCGCCGCCCGGGCGGCCTCGTCGGCCGCGTTCCCGGCGAGGGACCAGGTGTAGCCGTAGAGCACGCACTGCCACAGGATCGTCATCACGACGAGCAGCAGCGGGAACATCCCGGCGAATTCGAGGGTCACCGCTCCCCGGTCGCCGCCCTTGCGCCGCAGGGCCAGCGCTCCGCGCTCCTGAGCCGGTTTGCGGCGGCGGCCTCCCCCGCCCTCCGGCGCCGGGACGGCGAGGCCCAGCTCACCGGTGAGCGCCCACAGGGCCTGTTTCACCGTGGAGCGGGCGTCGAGGTCCTGGAGCCGGCCCGCGTCGACCACGGACTGCAGTTCCTTGAAGGCGGCGGGCACCGTGGAGCGCGCGACCCGGGTGCCGGTGACGCGCTCGACCAGCGACGGCTGGATCTCCGTACCGCGCGAGTGCCGGTTGACGACCGTCGTCGTCTCCTCGGCCTTGCGGATCTGGAGGCGGTCCCACATCCGGACCATGCGCTTGGCGGCGCGGACGGCGACCACGTCCGGGGTGACGAGGAGCAGCGCCTGGTCGGCCATCTCCACGGCGGCGGCCGTCGCGGAGGTCATCTGGGAGCCGCAGTCCACGACCACCACGTCGTGGCGGGAGCGCAGGGCTGCGACGACCTGGCGGGCGACCCGGTCGGTGACCTCCTCGCCGCGCTCGCCCTCGGCGGGGGCGAGCAGCAGGCCGACGCCGCTGTCGTGGGTGTAGACGGCGTCCTGGAGGACGCGCGGGTTGATGTCGCTGATCCCGGCGAGGTCGGCGATGGACCGGCGGAACTGGACGTCCAGGTAGGAGGCGACGTCCCCGGACTGGAGGTCCAGGTCGAGCAGGGCGACCGTACGCCCGGACGCCTGCGCGGCGAGGGCCAGGTGGACGGCGGTGACGGTGGCGCCGACGCCGCCCTTGGCGCCGGTGACCGTGACGACGGTGCCGCCGGGGCCGGTGTACAGCTCGGGTGTGCTGCCGAGGTGGCGGCGCATGCCGAGGGACCAGGCGGCGGCGGCCTGGACGCGCTCGGCGAGGGCGTCGTAGCCGAGCGGCAGGCCGACGATGCCGCGGGCGCCGGAGTCCATGGCGGCGGTCAGCACGCCGTTGCCGGTGTCGGCGGTGATGAGGACGACGCCGACCGCCGGGAAGCGCATGACGACGTCGCGGATCAGGTCGAGGGCCGGCACCGGGCCGATCCGCTCGTGCACGAGGACGACCTCGGGCAGCTCGTCCAGGGACTCCGCCGCGAGGCGGGCGAGGGTGTCGAGGAGGGCCGTCGAGTCGGGGACGGGCGGGGCGGGTTCGGTGTCGGCGAGCTGGCTCAGCAGCGTGGTGAGCGCGCGGGCCGAGTCGATGTCACCGACGGCGGGGAGGATGCGGACGGTCATCGGCGGCACCTCTCACGACGGGCCCCGGCGGGAGCGGTCGGCATGCGCGGCCTCCTACTTGTCCTCGTCGAGGGTGTACGTGCGGTCGCCGGGGGCGACGGCCGTGTCGGAGCCGCCCGCGACCAGGGCGAGTCGGACGTGGGTCGCGAACGACTCGGCGTAGGCGACCCGTTGGGCGTCGGCGGTGTCGAGCGCGAAGGTGATGGGGACGGCCTCGCTCGCGGTGCGGCGCCGGTCGTCGCTCGACTGGCCGGGCTCCAGGGCGGTGAGCTTGCCGACGTCGATGACGCGCGCGTTGGCGACGATGACCTTGGACTGGTTCCTGCCCTTGTCGTTCTCCGCCTTGAAGGTGGCGTAGATGTTGACCCGGGCACCCGGGTTGATCTTTCCGGCGACGCCGGTCGCCGCGTCGATCATGATCGCGATCTCCTGCTGGCCGGCCTCCAGCGAGGGCCGGTCCACGATCATGTCGGCCTGGAGCAGCGATCCCTTCTCCAGCCGGGTGACCGCGATCTTGCCGCGGATCTGCGAGAGGTCCGTGACGGCGGTGGACGACAGCCAGCGCTCGGGCATCGAGACCTTCTCGAACTGGTCGGCCGACAGCTCCCGGTAGGGGGCGACGTCGCTCTTGAGGCGGTACGCCGCCACCTCGGGGCCCACCTTGGAGTTCACGTCGCGGATCACCGAGAGGACTCCGGCGAAGGCGCCCAGGGCGCACAGGACCGAGAGGACCAGCAGGATGACGCCGCGGCGCTGGCGTGAGTTCATGACGCGGACAACCTCGATCGGGGGCGGGGACAGCGGGGTCGGGCGGTCGTGCCTGGTTCTCCGTGCTGTGCGGTGGTGCCGGCGGTGCCTAGGTGACGCCCGGGGGCAGGGCGCGTACGGAAGAGGCTGCCCGCGCGGGAGCGCCGGGAAGCTCCCCGGGCGGTGGCAGCGCGGCGGCGCAGAACCCGCAGCGGTCGCCGATGAGTTCGAGGCCGCACCAGTGGCAGGTCTCGCGCCGGACGGACGAGACGAGCTGGTAGAGCACGGACACGTCGTACAGCCCGGCGGCGAACTCGGCGAGTTTCGCGGTTCCCCACCAGCGCGCGGACTGCTCGGGCAGCGGGACGGTCGCGACGCCCTGCACCTGCCAGGCGGGGGCGAGGGTCGTGGTGACCCAGTCGGACGGCGGCTGTTCGGCCGCGACGAGCAGCCGGGTGCCGAACTCGGGGCCGGCCAGGTCCTCCTGGCCGACCCTGACGAGCTGCGGGCGCGGGTTGGCGAGGACGGCGAACTGGGCGCCGGGCACCCAGGACTTGGCGTGCGACTTCAGGGACACGGGGACCCGGTCGAGCTTGGCGACGGAGCCGAGCAGGGCGCCCGCGTAGATGTAGTGGGCGAGGAGCCGGGCGGCGGACGCGAGGACGCCGGGGCTGAAGTCGCAGACGGACAGTTGCCGCAACTGCTGCGCCAGCAGGGCGATTCCGAGCGGCGGGAGGTCGATGCCGAGCAGGGCGATGCGGTCGCTCTCCAGGACCGAGCGGACGGTGTGCAGCCGCCGGGTGAGCTCGCCGGGGGCGGCGGACGGGTACAGGGAGATCACGTAACCGTGCTGCTCGATCAGCGTGTGCATGCCGGTGAGGGAGCTCTCCAGGGTCTCCAGCGGCTGGACCACGGCGGGCGGTGTCTGCCGGTCGTGCGGCGGGAGCACCAGGTCGGGACTGGTGACGGCTATCGCGGTCGGCACGCTCGACACCACCCCGTTCACCGGGGCGGGATGGTCGGTCGCCGCCCTCGGATCGCCCCTGTTTCGCCATGGACCGTCACAGATGGCCACACATCGTCACTGTGACGTCCTCCTGCATCTGCACCATATCCACGGCATGCCCCGCTCAACACCGACTTCGGCAGATCAACTCACCGAAGGTACGGGCTTGATCCACACAGAGTGAATCGCCCGTCCGCAACTCCGCGCCTCCGCAGGGACGTTGGCGGTGACCGGCGACCGGCAGAGGTCTTGACAACCGTATTGGTCTGGACCACCTTGGACCTCCAGCGGTGGCCACCGTTCCGCAACCTCCCCGCCCTCTCCCCCTCACCGGAGGCACCAGTGGACCGCGCACCAGGCATGCCCAGACGCAGACGGACGTGGGCGGCTTTCCTCGCCGCCGCACTGGGGGCGTCCGCCCTCACCCTCACCGGACTCGCCACCGAGGCGCAGGCCGCGGACGTCAACAACGCCAGGAACGGCGGCTTCGAGTCCGGCCTCGGCAACTGGACCTGTACCGCGGGCAGCGGTACGACGGTGTCCTCGCCCGTGCACGGCGGCTCGGCCGCGCTGAAGGCGACGCCCGCCGGGCAGGACAACGCCAAGTGCACGCAGACCGTCGCGGTCAAGCCCAACTCGACGTACACGCTGAGCACCTGGGTCCAGGGCGGGTACGCCTACCTCGGCGCGAGCGGCACGGGGACGACGGACGTCTCCACCTGGACGCCGGACTCCTCCTCCTGGAAGCAGCTGACGACCAGCTTCACCACGGGTTCCTCGACGACCTCGGTGACGGTCTACACCCACGGCTGGTACGGGCAGGCCGCCTACTACGCGGACGACCTGTCGGTGTTCGGCCCCGACGGCGGGGGCGGCACCGACCCGGCGCCCACCGTCCCGGCGGCCCCGGCCGGCCTGAAGGTCGCCTCCACCACGTCCTCGTCGGCGTCCCTCGCCTGGAACACCGTCTCGGGCGCGACGGGTTACAACGTCTACCGGGACGGCACGAAGGTGACGGCGGTGTCCGGCACCTCGGCGACCGTGACCGGCCTGGCCGCCTCCACCTCGTACTCCTTCCAGGTCACCGCGACCAACGCGGCCGGTGAGTCCGTGAAGTCGGCGGCGGTCACCGGCACGACGACCGCCTCGGGCGGCGGCGGGGGCGGCGGAACGGTTCCCGCGCACGCCGTCACCGGCTACTGGCAGAACTTCAACAACGGCGCCAAGGTCCAGAAGCTGTCCGAGGTCCAGTCGCAGTACGACATCATCGCCGTCTCCTTCGCGGACGCCACGAGCACGCCGGGCGCGGTCACCTTCAACCTGGACTCGGCCGGGCTCGGCGGCTACACCGTCGACCAGTTCAAGGCCGACGTCCGGGCCAAGCAGGCCGCGGGCAAGAAGGTCATCATCTCCATCGGCGGCGAGAAGGGCACGATCTCCGTCAACGACGCGTCGTCCGCGACGAACTTCGCCAACTCCGTCTACTCCCTGATGCAGACGTACGGCTTCGACGGCGTCGACATCGACCTGGAGAACGGCCTCAACGCCACCTACATGACGCAGGCGCTGCGGTCCCTGTCGGCGAAGGCGGGCTCGTCGCTCGTCATCACGATGGCCCCGCAGACCATCGACATGCAGTCGACGTCGAACACCTACTTCCAGACGGCCCTGAACATCAAGGACATCCTCACGGTCGTCAACATGCAGTACTACAACAGCGGTTCGATGCTGGGCTGCGACGGCAAGGTCTACAGCCAGGGCACGGTGGACTTCCTCACCGCCCTCGCCTGCATCCAGCTGGAGGGCGGTCTCGCCCCGTCCCAGGTGGGCCTCGGCGTCCCCGCCTCCACCAGCGGCGCGGGCAGCGGCTACGTCTCTCCCACCATCGTGAACAACGCCCTCGACTGCCTGGCCAAGGGCACGAACTGCGGCACGTTCAAGCCGTCCAGGACCTACCCGTCCCTGCGCGGCGCGATGACCTGGTCCACCAACTGGGACGCGTCGGCGGGCAACGCCTGGTCCAACACGGTCGGCCCCCACGTCCACGGCCTCTGACCCCGGCCGACACGGACGCCCTCTTCCGGGAGTTTCCGGGGGAGGGCGTTCGGGGTACGCGTTCACATCATTTCGGGTCGAAGGACCAGACCATCCCGACCTCCGTCCCGGACACCAGGACCAGACCGAGATCCCAGTCGTACGAAGAGACGGTCGAACAACCGCTGATTCGCTGGTAATAGTCCATGCTCCGGCTGTTCCGACCGGTGTTGGCGTAGAAGGCCGACCCTTCCGGGAACCGCGACAGGATGACATCGGCGTTGTCCTCCAGCCCCGGCCTGAGTTCCTCGAAATCCGGAACTTTTTCAACATTGAGCCACAGCGTGGAAAGTGCGACGAGAAAGTGACGAGCGGAGGTCCGTGAAATTTCGGTCATGCGGATCTTGAAGCTATCGACCGCACCGTCCACCGGAACTTCGACGAACGGGTAGAAGGGATCGTCGAGCCTTTCGAACTCCTCCGCGAAGGCATCGTTGACGTGCCAGCCGCGAGCGTCCGGCACGTCTCCCCGCATCAGAGTGCCCACGTCGAGCGCCCAGTCCTCGTGCTCTCTGCGCGTCACCTTGGCGATGGTCAGTCGGCGCGCGTACATGCTCAGGGCGTCGGCCCACGCCCTCTCGTGGAGAGCTGCCATCGGTTTCTCCTAGCTCCTCAGTCCTGTCACCAGGCGTGGAACGACCACACCATGCCGACCTCTGTCTCGGAGACCAGGATCAGACCGAGATCCCAGACGTGGACCGAGATCGGGTCGCAACCAGAGATCCGCTTGTAGTAGTCGAGGTTCTTGCTGTGGCGGCCGGTGTTGGCGAAAAAGCGGGAACCGTCCGGAAAGCGGGACAGGATGACGTCGGCCTTGTCCTCCAGGCCCGGCCTGCGTTCCTCGAAGTCCTCCTCGTTCTCGACGTTGAGCCAGAGCGTGGAGAGGGCCACGAGGAACCGCATGGCGGAGGCGCGCGGGATCTCGGCCAGGTGGGACCTCCAAGCGCCCGTCGTAGCGGGGTCGTCGGGCCGTAGGGCGAAGGGGTAGTACGGATCATCCAGCCTCTCGAACTCGCCCACGAGGCAGTCCTCGGTACGCCAGCCGCGGTTGTCGGGTGTATCGCCATGCATCAGGGTGTTCACGTCGAGCGCCCAGTCGTGGTGCTCCCTGCTCGTCACCTTGGCGATGCTGTACCTGCGCGCGTACATGCCGATGGCCTCGGACCACGACCGCTCGGTGAGCTCGGCCACCCCTGTTCTCCTCACACATCCGCTGCCACGCGCGTCGATACGACGAACGGCACGCGAAGCAGCGCCCGTCCACGTTCCGGCAGTTGCGCCGAGGCCACCTTGTCACTGGTCGAAGGCATCCGGCACGTGAGTTGCGCGCCGCCGCTCCGACAGTGGCCCCCTGGTCCGGGTGAGCGGCGCCTCCACCTCCCCGTACGCCGTCGCGCCGACCCTCGGCAGCGTCGCCCACCTGCGGGTTCCACCGCCCGGTTCGCGGGCCTTGCCGAAGCCCCGGTCGCCGTCGCAGACCCGGCAGACGCAGGCCAGGACGCGCAGGGCCGCCCGGCGCCGCGTGGCGCACTCCTCCGCGAGCCGGGGGTGCGCCTTTTCGGGTGCCGGACAGACGGTCCTCTACGCGGAGGGACCCGTGCCGCAGCTTGACACCGTGCAGATCGACAACTCGCACGGGCCCGATTTTCTGCATCTGGACAGCCAGTTGGCCAAGTACCGTGCCCACCTGGACTGGATGGAGCGCATCGCCCTGTCACCAGCGGCGTCACGCGACTTCATCCGCGGTATCGCCAACGAGCTGTGAGGAGAGGTCCGATGGACGACATCACGTGGGAGGAGCCGTTCTGCGGTGAGGGAAACTCCTGCTTCCGCCTCGGCACCGACGGCCACGACAACGCCTACATCGCCATAGCCGGTGCCGAGGACTCCTACCTCACCGACTCCCGCGAAGCGCTCCGTACGCTCATCCGGGACATCAAGGCCGGCAAGGCCGACCACCTGCTCTGAGCCGTCCGGCCCCGTCAGAAGAACTCCGACCACGGCTGGTCCCAGACCTGCTTCACGCACAGCACCAGGAAGAGCAGCCCGGCGACGGACAGCATGGCGTTGCTCAGCATCCCGTTGCGCCATTCGGCGGGCGTGCGCGGCGAGTTGAGCAGCCACAGCAGGGTCAGGGCCAGGAAGGGAAGGAACGCGGCGCCCAGGACCCCGTACAGGATGATCAGGCGGAAGGGCTGGCCTTCGAACAGCAGCAGCATCGGCGGGAAGGTCAGCCAGAGGAGGTACGCCCGGAAGGGCCAGGACTTCTCCCGGGCACCGGACGCCACCTCCTCCGCCGAGGCCCGACCGGCCGGGGACACCGCAGAGGCCGGACCGGCCGGGGACACGGCGGAGGTCCCGGAGCCGGAACCGGCGGCCATCGGGGGCGCCGGGGCACCCGACGCCTCCGGTGAGGTCGACGCCCGTCCCGCCCGGTCCCGCCGGTCCTTGCGGAAGCGTTCCACGAAGTCCGCGAACATCAGGCTCACCCCGTGCCAGACGCCGATCAGCGAGGTGAACGACGTGGCGAAGAAGCCGATCAGGAAGAACTTGGCCGTCGCCGTCCCGTACTCGTCCTCCAGGATGTCGCCGAGCTGGACCAGGCCCTTGTCGCCGGAGGCGATGGCCACGTTCGCGGAGTGCAGCAGCTCCGCGCCGACGAAGAGCATCGCGACGACGAAGATGCCGGTGGTGATGTAGGCGACGCGGTTGTCGAGCCGCATCACCTTCATCCACCCGGTGTTGGTCCACCCCTTGGCGTTGACCCAGTAGCCGTACGCGGCGAGCGTGATCGTGCCGCCGACGCCGCCGATCAGGCCGAGGGTGTTGAGCACCGAGTCCTTCTCGTCGGGCAGGACCGGCAGCAGGCCCGCGAACGCGTCGCCCAGGTTCGGGGTGACGCGGACCGCCAGGTAGACGGTGACGACGAACATGACGCCCACCAGGACCGTCATGACCTTCTCGAACACGGCGTACTTGTTGAACCAGACGAAGACGAGGCCGACCAGCCCGGTGAGGATGGCCCACCACTTGAGGTCCATGACGTCCGGGAACAGCGCTTGCAGGGGCAGTCCCGACGAGGACATCGCCGCGGCGCCGTAGACGAACCCCCAGACGACGACGTACACGACGAAGAACCAGGACGTCCAGCGGCCGAGGCTCGACCAGCCGTCGAAGAGGGTGCGGCCGGTGGACAGGTGCCAGCGGCCCGCCGCCTCGGCCAGCGAGATCTTGACCAGGCAGCCGACGACGGCGGCCCACAGGAGCGTGTAGCCGAAGTTGCTGCCCGCGATGAGCGTCGCGACGAGGTCACCGGCGCCCACACCGGTCGCCGCGACGACGATGCCGGGCCCGATGTACGTCCAACTCGACTTCCGGGGGCGGGAGGTGACCTCCCCTGACGCTGTCTTCCCAGTGGTCTCCGACATGACGTTCAAGGAAGCGCAAAGCGGCCGGGGGCACAAGAGGGCGTGCGGTGAAGAGACGCGGTCGGGCCTGTGCGGCCACCGGGTCCGGCAGTGCCGTCCGCGGGCGGGACGGCCGGGGCGCGGCGGTGCCTTCGAGGGACGGGCGTACGGGGCGGGGCGGGGCCCTCGGCGGGGGTCGCACGGGAGTCGGCCGGGGTCCGCGGGACCGGGGCGCGCCTGCGTCGCCCGGCTGTTCCCCGCGCGTACAGTCCCGGGCCGAGCGTGCCCCCCGCGTACAGTGCCCGGCTGATTTTCGGCCGGTTCCCGACACCGGCCCACCCGACCTTCTTGACCTGCGCATGCCACACGCCCACGATGAGCGCCACACCCGCACCGAGCACGTCGCCATGAACCACCCCCCGCTCCACTCCCCACATCCGGAGACCCCGGACTCCCTGGAGAAACTAGGAGACTTCATGCGACTTCGCATACGAGGCAGCGGCGCCGGCAGAGGCCGCCGCGGCGCGGCACTGGCCACCCTCCTCGCCCTCGCGCTCGCCGCCCCCCTCACCGCCACGGCCACCGACGCCACGGCCACCGGCGGGCGGGCCGCCTCACCCTCGGCGGACGACATCCGCCAGTACGAGATCCACCAGAGCACCACCCCGGTGACCCGGACGGCCATCCAGCGCACCGGCGTGACCGTGGACGAGGCCGACGAGGAGACCGTCGTCGTCTCGGGCCGCGCGGACCAGATCAAGAAGCTGCGGCAACTCGGCTACGACGTCTCGCTGCTGGGATCGGCGCCCGACCGGACCGACGGCTCGGACGTGCGGCTGCTCGACTTCCCGTCGGCGGACTCGAAGTACCACAACTACGCCGAGGCGAACACGGAGATCAACCAGCGGCTCGCCGCCTACCCGGGCATCATGAGCAAGCGCGTGATCGGCAAGTCCTACCAGGGCCGGGACATCGTCGCCATCAAGGTCAGCGACAACGTCGCGAGCGACGAGGCCGAACCCGAGGTGCTGTTCACCTTCCACCAGCACGCGCGCGAGCACCTGACCGTCGAGATGGCGCTCTACCTGCTGCGCGAACTCGGCGCGGGCTACGGCTCCGACTCCCGCGTGACGAGCATGGTGAACAACCGCGAGATCTGGATCGTCCCGGACCTCAACCCGGACGGCGGCGAGTACGACATCGCGTCCGGCTCGTACCGCTCGTGGCGCAAGAACCGCCAGCCGAACAGCGGCAGTTCGTACGTCGGCACCGACCTGAACCGCAACTGGAACTACAAGTGGGGCTGCTGCGGCGGCTCCTCGGGCTCCACCTCGTCCGAGACCTACCGCGGCTCCGCGCCCGAGTCGGCTCCCGAGGTGAAGGTGGTCGCCGACTTCGTGCGCGGCCGGGTCGTCGGCGGGAAGCAGCAGATCACCGCCGGGATCGACTTCCACACGTACAGCGAACTGGTGCTGTGGCCCTTCGGCTACACCTACTCCGACACCGCCGCCGGCATGACGGCGGACGACCGCAACGCCTTCGCGGCCGTCGGCCAGAAGATGGGCGCCAGCAACGGCTACACGGCCGAGCAGTCCAGCGACCTCTACATCACCGACGGCTCGATCGACGACTACCTCTGGGGCAGCCAGAAGATCTTCGCGTACACCTTCGAGATGTACCCGAGGTCCGGTGGCGGCGGCTTCTACCCGCCCGACGAGGTCATCGAGCGGGAGACGTCACGCAACCGGGACGCGGTGCTGCAACTCCTGGAGAACGCCGACTGCATGTACCGCTCGATCGGCAAGCAGGCGCAGTACTGCGCGAGCTGACGGTTCATCAGTCCTGGAAGTAGGCGTCCAGGACGGCATCGAGCTGCTTCTCCCACTCCGGGAAGCGCGACCGGGCCGCCGCCTCGATCTCCAGCGGGTACCAGCGGCGGTCCGGCGTGTGCACGGTGACGGTGAACCGGCGTCCCCATCGGGGCGACTCGGTCTCGACGGCGCCGATCTCGTCCCAGCGGAACTCGGCCTCCTGGTCGTCCAGCCGCAGCACCACGCCGCGGCGGTCGGCCCGGACCGAGGCGCGCCGGTCGGAGGCCTCGAAGACGGGACCTCCGGCGTCCCCGTCCTCGTCCTCGTCGGCGGGGGCGTCGCCCGTCGTCACCGCCTCGGCCGAGGGGACGTCCGCGGCGGCCGTCTCCTCGGGAGCGGCCTCCTCGGACTCCTGCTCGGGCGTCGCGTCGACGGGGTCCGTCCCGGCCTCCTCGGCCGGGTCCTCGGACGTCACGGGCGCGGGTGACGTGATCCCGGGGACGTACGCCGGATCGACCGCTGCGGCGGGGACGACGGGCACGACGGGCACGTCCGGGGACTGGCTGCTCGAACCTATGCGCTGCTCCACAGCGGGCAGTATGGTCGAAGATCCTGTGCCCGGCACAGCCAGCCCCCGTTTAGCTGCACGGCTGTTATACGAAGAGGCTGAGAACCGCCGCCACCGCGAAGCCGGCCACCGACAGCACCGACTCCAGCACCGTCCACGACTTGAGGGTGTCGCGCTCGGTGATGCCGAAGTACTTGGCGACCATCCAGAAGCCGCCGTCGTTCACGTGCGAGGCGAAGATGGAGCCCGCCGAGATGGCC
Organism: Streptomyces sp. NPDC054842; assembly: GCF_053611025.1. Classification (NCBI taxonomy): domain Bacteria; kingdom Bacillati; phylum Actinomycetota; class Actinomycetes; order Kitasatosporales; family Streptomycetaceae; genus Streptomyces; species Streptomyces sp. NPDC054842. The sequence goes on along the minus strand of NZ_JBSGZN010000012.1, from coordinate 69,038 downwards.
ATGATGACCAGCGCGACGAACGCCTGCGAGTGGTCGCCCCCGGCGAGCAGCGGTGCCACGATGCCGGCCGTGGTGACGATGGCGACGGTCGCCGAGCCCTGCGCCACCCGCAGCACCACGGAGATCAGGTAGGCGAGGAACAGCACCGGCAGACCTACGTCGTTGAAGGTGTCCGACAGCGCCTGGGCGACACCGCTCGCCTTCAGCACGGCACCGAAGACGCCGCCCGCGCCGACCACCAGCAGGATGTTGCCGACCGGCTTCAGGGACGAGGTCGACACCCGCTCCAGGGACTTGCGGGACCAGCCGCGCCGGATGCCCAGCAGGTAGTACGCGAGCAGCAGGGCGAGGGTCAGGGCGACGAACGGGCTGCCGAAGAACTCCAGGACCGAGCGGCCGGTGGACGGGTCGAACGCGATCGAGGAGAACGTCGCGGCGAGGATCAGCACCAGCGGCGTACCGATGATGCCGAGGACCGTGCCGAGGGGTACGGGCTTCTCCTGCGGCTCGACGCCCGCGGCGCGCTGCTCCTCCGCCACGGCCCGCTTGGCCTCGTCCGCGGCCTCCACCATGTCCTGCGGTACGGCGACGAAGATGCGCCGGCCGATCCAGGCCGAGAACACCCAGGCGGCGAGGACGGCCGGGATGCCGCAGACGACGCCCATCAGGATGACCCAGCCGAGCTGCACGTGCAGCAGTCCGGCGGCGGCCACCGGGCCGGGGTGCGGGGGCAGGAACGCGTGGGTCATCGACAGCCCGGCGAGCAGCGGCATGCAGTAGAGCAGGATCGATTTGCCGGAGCGCTTGGCGGCGGCGTAGACGATCGGCGCGAGGACGAAGATGCCGACGTCGAAGAAGACCGGGATGCCGAAGATGAGGCCGGTCAGGCCCATGGCCAGGGGCGCCCGCTTCTCCCCGAAGAGGTTCAGCAGGCGGGACGCCAGCACCTCGGCCCCGCCGGAGACTTCGAGGATCGCGCCGAGCATGGTGCCGAGCCCGATGATGATCGCGACGTGGCCGAGGATGCCGCCCATGCCCGACTCGACGACCGAGACGGCCGTGGACTTCTGGACGGTGCCGAAGAGTTCGGTGACGGACAGTCCGGCGGCGAGGCCGACGGCTATGGAGACGGCGAGCAGGGCGACGAACGGCTGGAGTCTGACCTTGATGATCAGCAGCAGCAGGAGGGCGATGCCGAGGGCGGCGACCGTGAGCAGGCCGGCGGTGCCGTCGAGGAGCAGGAGCAGGCCGCCGGTGTGCGGTGGGGTCTCGGGAGCGGGGGGTGCCGCGGCGAGCAGGGGGGACGACATGGTGGTCCTCTGTTTCGTAAGTGCATGAGGCTTTCGGGCAGGGGGTATCGCGGTGCGGCGCCCGGGGATGACGGGCGCCGCACCGTGACGGCGTACGGCGTGCGGGGAGTTGGGGGAGCGTCAGCCGAGGACGGCGAGCGCGTCGATCTCGACGAGGAGTCCGGCCGGCAGTCCGACGTAGACCGTCGTGCGGGCGGCGGGGGGCGCGGTGAGGCCCTGGTCCTCGAAGTAGGTGTTGTAGATGCCGTTCATCTCGGCGAAGTGGTCCACGTCGGTGAGGTAGACGCGGATCATCATCACGTCGTCCCAGCTCGCGCCGCCCTCTTCGAGGATGGCCTTGACGTTGTCGAGGGTCTGCAGGGTCTGCTCGCGCAGGCCGGGGCCGACGGGCGTCGGGGGCTGCCCCTCGACGGCGGGCAGGAAACCGACCTGGCCGGCCACCTGGAGGATGTTCCCCTTGCGGACGCCGTGCGAGAACCTGGCCGGCGGGGTGGTGTGGGTCTTCGGGGTGAGCGCGGTCTTCTCGGTCATGCGGGGTCCTTTGCTGGGGTCTTGCCGGAGTACTCGCGGCTGATGGCGTCCGCGGTACGGCGCACCAGCGGGAGCAGCGTGAGGAGTTCGTCGGCGGTGACGACGACGTTCGGGGCGGACACCGACATCGCGGCGACGACGCGTCCGTCGGCGCCCCTGATGGGGGCGCCCACGCAGTTGATGGACTCCTCGTGGCCACCGAGGTCGGTGGCCCAGCCCTGTTCGCGCACCGTCGCCAGCTCCTTGAGGAAGGCGGGCGCGCTGGGCGTCGAACGGGCCGTGTACATGGGGTAGTCGAACTTCTCCGCGAGCTGGCGGCGTTCGGCCTCGGGCAGGTCGGCGAGGAGCAGCTTGGCCACGGCGGCGACGGTGATGGCCACCGGCTTGCCGATCCGCGAGTACATGCGCACCGGGTAGCGGCTCTCCACCTTGTCGATGTAGAGCACCTCGCTCTCCTCGTACACGGCGAGGTGGACGGTGTGCCCGCAGACCTCGTTCAGCCTGACCAGGTGGGGGTGGGCGATCTCCCGGATGTCCAGGTTCTCGACGGCCTCCTGGGCGAGCGCGAAGAGGCGGGCGCCCAGGCGGTAGCGCTGGTCGGACTGGCGGTAGACGAGACCGTGCTCGTGCAGGGTGCGCAGCAGCCTGAGGGCCGTGGACTTGTGGACGCCGAGGCGGTCGGCGACCTGCCCGAGGTCGGCGGGTCCCTCCGCGAGCAGCGGCAGGATGCTCAGCGCTCGGTCGACGGTCTGGCTCATGGGGTGCGTACCTCCTCGTCGGCCCACGCGACGGCTTCGGTCCAGCCGGGGCCGAGTCGAAGTGTCTCCCATGCCCGGTCGTCCAGAGCGGCCAGCCGGTCCGCGTCCGCGCGGGCGCAGGGCGCGGCCAGGTCGCCGGGGACGGTGAGGGCGGCGGCGGCCGTCAGGTGGCCGTGGCGCAGCCGCTCGCGGGCGGGCAGTCCGCGCAGGGTCGCGGAGAGGAACCCGGCGGCGAAGGCGTCGCCGGCGCCGACGGAGGCGACCACGTCGACGTGCGGGGAGGGGACGAAGGCGGCGGTGTCGCCGTCGAAGAGGGTGGCGCCGCGCTCGCCCTGCTTCACGACCAGGGCGGCGGGCTCGGGCAGCGCGGCGCGCACGGCGGCGGGCCCGCCGGTGACGCCCCAGGCCGCCTCGGCCTCGTCCTCCCCGACGAAGACGAGGTCGCTGCCGCGGGCGAGGTCCAGCAGGACGGCGCCGGCCTCCTGCCGCTGCCACAGGTGCACGCGGTGGTTGACGTCGAAGGAGACGAGGGGGCGTCCGGGGCGGGGCGCGGTGAGTTCGCGGAGCAGGGCCAGGCAGTCGTCGGAGAGCGCGGCGGTGATGCCGGAGAGGTGGAGCACCCGGCCCGAGCGGGCGGCGTCCAGGTCGACGGTGTCGACGGCCATCGCGGAGGCGGCGGATCCGGCCCGGTAGTACGCCACCTCGTGGGCGTCGGTGGCCCGGTCGCCGGCGGTGCGGAAGTAGACGCCGGTGGGGCGTTCGGGGTCGCGCCGTACGGCGGAGGTGTCGACGCCGTAGGAGGCGACGGCCTCGACGAGGTGATCGCCGAAGCCGTCGGAGCCGACCCGGCTGACCCAGCGGGTGCGGTGCCCGGCCGAGGCGAGGACGCAGGCGACGTTGGACTCGGCGCCGCCGATCCCGCGTTCGAAGGAGGGGACGTCCGCGAGGCGGCCGGGGCGGGAGGGCAGGAACGTGACCATGGACTCGCCGAGCGCGACCACCTCGGCCGGGCCGTCGAGGCCGTCGGCGGCGCGGTGCTCGGCGGTTGCCGGTCCGTTGGTGGTCACGTGGGATCAGACTCCTCGCATGCTCCGGGTCCACGGCACCGTTGACCCTGCGTTGGCTGGGATGTTAGACAGCAGCAAGCGACATACGCAATGACCGTTGCAAGTAATGCAACGGAACCCGAGGAGGAGGCTCCATGGCCGCCGACACCACCGCCGCCGAAGCCGTCGCCCGCCTGGCGGCGGAGCGCGTCGACCACCGCTTCAAGGGCCTCCCCCCGGACGCCGACGGCCTGACCGTCGGCGAGCTGGCGGCCCAGCGCCGCAACCTCTTCACCGACGGCTTCACCACCCCCGTCCTCGCCCTCTCCGCCGAGCGCCTGCGGCACAACCTCGCGCTGATGGAGACGTACGCCGCCCGCCACGGCCTGGCCTTCGCCCCGCACGGCAAGACCTCCATGGCACCCCAGCTCTTCCGACGGCAGATCGAGCACGGCGCCTGGGGCATCACCCTCGCGGTGCCCCACCAGGTGCGCGTGGCACGGGAGTTCGGCATCCGGCGGATCTTCCTCGCCAACGAACTCGTCGACACGCCCGCCCTGCGCTGGATCGCCGCCGAGCTGGCCGCCGACCCGTCCTTCCGTTTCGTCTGCTACGTCGACTCGGTGCGCGGCGTCGAGCTGATGGACGCCGCGCTGCGGGGCACGGCGCGTCCCGTGGACGTCGTGGTCGAACTCGCCGCCGGGGAGGGCGCCCGCACCGGCGCCCGCACGGAGGCGGACTGCGCGGCGGTCGCCGACGCGGTGGCCGCCACGTCCACGCTGCGGCTGGTCGGCGTGGCGGGTTACGAGGGCGAGGTCCCGGACGCGACCCCGGACCGCGTGCACGCGTGGCTGCGCCGGCTCACCGCGCTCGCGGCGGACTTCGACCGGGCGGGCCGCTTCGAGGACCTCGCCACGGGCCGCGGCACCACCGGCGAAGGGGACGCAGACCGCAACGGCATCGACGGCGTCGACGGCATCATCGTCAGCGCCGGGGGCAGCGCCTGGTTCGACGCCGTGGCCGACGTCTTCGCCGAACTCCCCGAGTTGTCCCTGCCGGTGCTCAAGCTGCTGCGCTCCGGCGCGTACGTCTCCCACGACGACGGCCACTACAGCAGGCTCACCCCCTTCGGCCGGGTCCCCGAGGAGGGCGCGCTCCAGCCCGCGTTCCGCCTGTGGGCGCAGGTCGTCTCCCGCCCCTCGGCGGAGCAGGCGTTCGCCAACGCGGGCAAGCGCGACGCCGCGTACGACCTGGACCTCCCGACGGCCCAGGTCATCCACCGCGACGGCACCGAGCACCCGGCCACCGGCGTCACGGTCACCGGCCTCTCCGACCAGCACACCTGGCTCACCACGACCCCGGACGCGAACGTGCGCGTCGGCGACTGGCTCGGCCTGGGCCTCTCCCACCCGTGCACGTCCTTCGACAAGTGGCAGCTGATCCCGTTGGTGGAGGAGGACGGCACGGTGACGGAGTACGTACGGACGTTCTTCTGAGCACCGGCTGCCTGCCGTGCGGCTCAGCCGGGCCGCCGCGCCCGTGCGGGCCGCCCGCCCGCCGACAGCACCGCGCGCAGCGCGCCCGAAGGGGTGGAACGGGCCGAGGCCTCCCCACCCCGACGGCACCGCGCGCAACGCACCCCAGGAGGCGAGCCGAACCCCGGTTCGCCCGTCGCCAGCACCGCGCGCAGCGCGCGCAGGAAAGGTGGAACGGGCCGAGGCCTCCCCACCCCGACGGCACGGCGCGCAGCGCGCCCGGAGAGGTGAAACGAGCCCGGGCCTCCCCGCCCCAACGGCACCGCGCAACGCGCCCGGAGAAGCGAGGACGAACCCACGCCTGCCCGTCGACAGCACCGCGCGCAGCGCGCCCGGAAAGGTGGAACGGGCCGAGGCCTCCCCGCCCCGACGGCACCGCGCGCAACGCACCCCAGGAGGCGAGCCGAACCCCGGCTCGCCCGCCGACAGCACCGCGCGCAACGCACCCGGAAAGGTGGAACGGGCCGAGGTCCCCACCTCAACGGCACCGCGCAACGCACCCGAAGAAGCGAGGACGAACCCACGCCTGCCCGTCGACAGCACCGCGCGCAGCGCGCCCGGAGAGGTGGAACGGGTGGTCGTGGGTGGGCAGGCACCGCGCGGAGCGCGGGAAAGAAGCGGCACGGGCGCAGCCCGGAAAGCCGGCGCCGCAAGCGCACGAACAGACAGCACGGGCGCAGCCCGGAAAGCCGGCGCCGCAGGCGCGAGGACGGACAGCGCGGGCGAAGCCCGGAGACACGCGCCGCAGGCGCGGAAGGAGACGCCCACCATGGACCTGGTGATCAGAGACGTCACCGTAGTGGACGGCACAGCCACGCCCCCGTACAGGGCAGACGTAGGCATCCACGACGCCCACATCGCAGAGATCCGCAGGACCGGCACAGGCGCCCCCCTCCCCGGGGGAGCCAGAACCCTGGACGCGGCGGGCCTCGCCCTCTCCCCCGGCTTCATCGACATGCACGCCCACAGCGACCTCGCCCTCCTGACGGACCCCGACCACAGCGCCAAGGCCGCCCAGGGCGTCACCCTGGAGGTCATCGGCCAGGACGGCCTGTCGTACGCCCCCGTCGACGACCGCACCCTCGCCGAGGTCCGCCGCGCGATCACCGGCTGGAACGGCCCCGGCGACGACGTCGACTTCGGCTGGCGCTCGGTCGGCGAGTACCTGGACCGGCTCGACCACGGCTTCGGCGGAGAGGGCATCGCCGTCAACGCCGCGTACCTGATCCCGCAGGGCACGGTGCGGATGCTCGCCGTCGGCTGGGACGACCGGGAGGCCACCCCGGGCGAGCTGGACCACATGCGACGGCTGGTGGCCGACGGCATGCGGGAGGGCGCCGTCGGCATGTCCTCCGGGCTGACGTACACCCCAGGCATGTACGCGAAGGACGCCGAACTCACCGAGCTGTGCCGGGTGGTGGCGGAACACGGCGGCTACTACTGCCCCCACCACCGCTCGTACGGCGCGGGCGCCCTCGCGGCCTACGAGGAGATGGTGGCCCTCACCCGCGAGGCCGGCTGCCCGCTCCATCTCGCCCACGCGACCATGAACTTCGGCGTGAACAAGGGCAAGGCCCCCGACCTGCTCGCCCTGTTGGACGACGCGCTCGCCGCGGGCGCGGACATCAGCCTGGACACGTACCCGTACACCCCCGGCTGCACCACGCTCGTGGCGATGCTGCCGAGCTGGGCGGGCGAGGGCGGCCCGGAGGCGGTCCTGGCGCGGCTCGCGGACGACGAGACGGCCGAGCGGATCCGGTACGACATGGAGGTGGTGGGCGCCGACGGCTGCCACGGCGTGCCGATCGAGTGGGACACCATCGAGATCTCCGGGGTGGGCGACCCCGCTCTCGCCGCGTACGTCGGCAGCACCGTCCAGCGGTCCGCGGACCGGCTCGGCGAGGCACCGTGGGCCACGGCCCGCCGGCTCCTTCTCGCCGACGGTCTCGGCCCGACGATCCTCCAGCACGTCGGCCACGAGGAGAACGTCCGCGCGATCATGCGGCACCGGGTGCACACGGGCGGTTCCGACGGCATCCTGCGGGGCGACAAACCGCACCCGCGCGCGTACGGCACGTTCCCGCACTACCTGGGCCACTACGTGCGGGAACTGGGCGTCCTCTCGCTGGAGGAGTGCGTCGCCCACCTCACCGCACGGCCCGCCGCCCGGCTGCGGCTGCCCGACCGCGGCCTCGTGCGCGAGGGCTACCGGGCGGACCTGGTCCTCTTCGACCCGGACACGGTCGCCGCGGGATCCACCTTCGAAGCCCCGCGCACCCTGCCCGTCGGCGTCCCGCACGTCCTGATCGGCGGCCGTTTCGTGGTCGAGGACGGGCGGCGCACCGACGTCCTGGCGGGGCGGGCGGTCCGCCGTACGGCCTGAACCGCCCGCCCGTCGCCCGAAGCCGTGTCCGCGAAGTCCCTCCGGCCCCGCGACGCCCGGCACGCACTCCCGCCGCACCGGACACAGCCCCGGGCACGCCCGCCGGCGCACCGAGAGCACGCACCGGACGCCGCAGGGCCCGCTCTCCGGGCGGACGGAGGGACTTCGCGGACAGGACCTACGGCCTGGGCAGCGTGCACCCGCTGCGGGTCAGGTCGATCTTGTTGTCGATGCCGACGCAGGGCACGATCTGGTAGGTCTCCTGGCCGTAGTTGATGCCCTGGCGGACGGTGACGTTGCCGCTCGCGTCGACCTCGCACGGGTTGTTGTCCGTGCAGCGGGCGCCGTCCTCGTTGCCGGTGTTGTTGACGGCGACGACCTTGCCGGTGGCGCTGTCGACGACGGGTGAGCCCGACGTGCCGCCGATGGTGTTGCAGGCGGAGGTGTAGCGGACTGAGTCCTTCCACGTCCACTGCCCCTCCTTGAGGCGGTAGACGAACCCGTCGATGCTGCAGCTGTAGATCCGCTTCCAGTACCCGGACACCACCTTGATGGCGGTCCCGGCGACCGGGTGCGCGGCGTCGAGGGTGAGCGCGCCGATCCCGTACGAGCTCCTGATCTGCGCGTAGGTGCGGGTGAGCTGGTAGATCGAGATGTCCGTGTCGGTCATCGTCGCGTACGCGATCTTGCTCGCGCGCAGCGTCGCGACCCGCGTGCCCGCGGAGTTGAGGAGGCCGAAGCTGCGGCTGGAGGGCCGGTCGACGACGACCTCGCCGGCCGCCGGGAAGCCGGTCTCCAGGCAGTGGCCGTTGGAGAGCACGAGGGCGGGGTCGTCGTCCTCGGACCCGGGCATCCGCACGACGGAGCCGGAGCAGTTGCTGAGCGCGACGGTGCCGGCGAAGTCGACCGCCTGCACGGCGGGCGCGGGAGCGGCCTGCGCCGGGGCGGTGGGTGCCGCCGCCGTCCGCCCGGCCGGTGCGGGCGCGGGGTCCGCGACCGCGGGTGCCGCGCCCGTCCCGGTGATGACCAGGGCGAAGAGCGCGGCGACGAGAGGCTTTCTCATGTGGGGGTCCCCTCTGTTTTCTGTTGTCACGACATGAGCGGGCGACCGGAGGTCTTCCGGCCGTCTCCATTTGTCATGCGCATTGTGAGGGGACCCCGTGGGGGCGGCAAGGAGCCGTTTCCGGCCCCGCCCGGCGCTTTTTGGCCGTCCCGGCCGCTACCTCGGCCGCTTGGTGGAGCCGGGTCCGCGGCCGGGCTTGTCGTCCGCGGTGCGCGTCGGCTCGGCCGAGGCGGAGGCCGTGGGCGTCGCCGGGGCCGTCTTCGCGGGCGTCTCCGGCTCCGTGGCCTTCGTGGCACCCGCGGACACGCTCGCCGTCGGGGACTCCGCGGCCCCGGTCCCGAACGGCGAGGCCGACGGCGACCGGTCGGAGGCGGAGGGGCGCTCCGAGGAACCGGCGGGCGAGGACGCCTCGCTCGTGCCGGTGCTCCCGCCCTCGCCGTCGGGCCGCGGCGCCGGCGGGGAGTCGGAGTCGAAGGCCCCGGCGAGCAGCGCCGCGAGCAGCACGGCGCAGACCGCTCCGGCGCCGATCCCCGCGCGGCGCAGCGTGCGCGTGCGGTGCCGCCGCAGCAGCCGGGCGTGGCGGCCCGGCTCCTCGGCGAATCCGTCGCCGTCGAGGACCGAGGCGTCGTAGAGCTCCATCTCCGTACCCGGCCCGTCGTGCGGGTCCCTGCCCGCGGGTCCGTCGTACGGGCCCGTGTCGTCGTACGGGCCCGCGTCGCCGTACGGGTCCGCGTTCCGGTGCGCGTCGCGGGCGCCGTCGCCCCCGTGCGCGTAGGAGTCCTGCCAGCCGTGCGCCGCGGCCGGATCCGCGTACGCCTCATAGGCGGGGGTCGCGCCCGCGTCGCCCTGCGGGAGGTACACGTTCGGTGGACTCTCCGGTCCGCCGCTCTGCCATGACATGGCCGCGCATTGTAGGGACCACAAGGGCTTACGGAGTAGCGGAGCGACAAATCGATCGAAGCCGGGCGTCTCACGTGGTGGAAAACACCCCCCGTGACCGGTTGGGCGGCCGTAAGCTCGCGACATGCAGGTGATCCAGTCCACGAAGCTCGCCAATGTCTGTTACGAGATCCGGGGCCCGGTTCTCGAGGAGGCGATGCGGCTGGAAGCGGCAGGCCATCGCATCCTCAAGCTGAACACCGGCAATCCGGCGGCGTTCGGCTTCGAGTGCCCGCCCGAGATCCTGGAGGACATCCTCCGCAACGTCTCCTCGGCGCACGGCTACGGCGACGCCAAGGGCCTGCTCGCCGCCCGCCGCGCCGTGGTCATGCACAACCAGACCCTCGGCATCGAGACGGACGTCGAGCACGTCTTCATCGGCAACGGCGTGTCCGAGCTGATCGTGATGGCGATGCAGGGCCTGCTGGACGACGGCGACGAGGTCCTCGTACCGGCGCCGGACTACCCGCTGTGGACCGCCGCCGTGTCCCTGTCCGGCGGTACGGCCGTCCACTACCGCTGCGACGAGCAGTCGGACTGGATGCCCGACCTCGCCGACGTCGAGCGCAAGGTCACCGACCGCACCAAGGCGATCGTCATCATCAACCCGAACAACCCGACGGGCGCGGTGTACGACGAGGCGATGCTGCGCGGGCTGACCGACATCGCCCGCCGCCACAACCTGCTGGTCTGCTCCGACGAGATCTACGACAAGATCCTGTACGACGGCGCCACGCACACCCCGACCGCCGCCGTCGCCCCCGACCTGCTGACCCTCACCTTCAACGGCATGTCCAAGGCGTACCGGGTGGCGGGCTACCGGGTCGGCTGGATGTCGATCTCGGGGCCGCGGGCGCACGCCGACTCGTACATCGAGGGACTGACCGTCCTGGCCAACATGCGCCTGTGCGCGAACATGCCGGGGCAGCACGGTGTGGTGGCCGCGCTGAGCGGACGTCAGACGATCAACGAACTGGTCCTGCCCGGCGGGCGGCTGAAGGAACAGCGAGACGTGGCGTACGAGCTGCTCACCCAGATCCCCGGGGTGAGCTGCGTCAAGCCGAAGGGCGCCCTGTACCTGTTCCCGCGCCTGGACCCGAATGTCTTCAAGATCAAGGACGACCGGCGGATGGTCCTGGACCTGCTGCGCCAGGAGAAGATCATGGTCGTCCAGGGGACCGGCTTCAACTGGCCCGAGCCCGACCACTTCCGGGTGGTCACCCTGCCGACGGTGGCGGACCTGACCTCGGCGGTGACCCGGATCGGCACCTTCCTGGACGGCTACGGCCAGGTCTGACGCCCAGCGGGCCTTCCTGGACGGCTGGGGCGAGGTCCGACGCCCGCCGGCGCCTCCCTGGACGGCTGGAGCGACGTCCGACGCCCAGCGGCGCCTGTCCAGAACGGCACGGCGAGGTCCGACGCCCATCCGCACCCTCCAGGACGGTACGGCCGGGCGTGAGGCTCATCGGCACCGCCAGCCGTAGGCGCTACGGCGAGGCCAGACGTAGCCGCTACGGCGAGGCCCGGTGCTCACGCCGCGTGGTCGTCCGCCCGGTCTCCGTGAACCGACTCAACTTTAGACGAAATCCAAGCTAGGATGGTTTCCTGACAGCACAGGAGGCCCTCCCATGTACGAACCGATCCGCACCAAGTCGGTCCACAGCACGGCTGACGGCCCCAACCCCGACTTCCCGCACCGCTCCCGCGAGGAGGAGCTGGACATCCAGCTCGCCGGCCATCTCGGCGCCCTGCTCGCCGTGACGGACGACCTCCGCGCCCTGGCGCCCTCCGCCGATCTCGACCAGGCGGCCGAGCGGCTCGCCGCGCAGGTCGCCCGCCTGTGCCGCGGCCAGGCACCCGTGCGGGCGTCGGTGGCCGCCGCGGTCCACGAACCGCACCTGGTGATGCTCCACCAGCGGGCGCACGCGCTCGCCGGACGCGCTCTCGTCGTCGCCGCCTCCCGCGCCGACACGGCCGCCGCGATCCTGGCGGCCGAGCGGATGGACGCCCACGCGGCGGCCGTCGGCCCCCGCGAGCTCGCCGCCCACTGAGCCCTCCCGGCTCCCCCGATCGGCCCCGGTCCGCGCGCACCCGCAGCGACGTGCGGACCGGGCGCCACCTTTCCCGTCAGCGCCGGCGCACCTCCACCTGCGCCGACGCGGTCGCACCCTCGTGCAGCGCGTCACCCGCGTAGCTCAGGGTGTAGGTGACCGTCCGTGTGGTCCGCGGCAGGTCCTTGACGGTGAACGTGCCGTCGGCCCCGACCGCCACCGACGGGAGCGCACCCGAACCGAGGCGGTCGGCGCGCTCCACCCGCACCGTGGCACCGGGTTCCAGCGCCGGTCCCTGCCGGCCCAGCGTGCCGGTGATCTCGACCCCGCCGCCGAGAGTGGCCTCGTCCGGAGCGGTCAGCGTGAGCGTCGTCGGCGCCTTGTACACCGGGACCGTCAGACTGACGTCCTCGGCCGGCCGGTGCGTGAGGTCGCCCAGGTACGAGACGGTGTACGTCGCCTCCCCCACCGCGTCCGGCTCGTCGAACACCGTGAAGGTGCCGTCCGCCCTGGCCTCCACGGAGGCGAGCCGGTGCGTCCCGGACGCGTCCGTGCGGACCGCGGAGACCTTCACCGGATCGACCGGAGCGGTGCCGTCCAGGGTGAGGCGGCCCCGGACGGCGAGCGCCTCGCCGACCACGGCCCGGCTCGGCGAGTGGCTCAGTCCGCCGCTGAAGCGCGAGTCGTACTGGGCGGCGGGCGGCTGGATGACGTGCAGCCAGTACTCGCTGCCGTAGGCGTTGGTGGTGACGGCGAACAGCCGCGTCCCGTCCTTCGACCAGCCGAGCCCGCGCGGGGCGACCCGGTCGCCGTCGAGGCCGCCCTCGAAGGCGAACTCCAGCGGCGCGGCCGCGCTCCCCGGGTCGGCCTTCTGCACGAGCAGGTCGGCCGTGCTGCCGGAGGCGGCGGCACCGCGGGCGAGATAGGTGCCGTCGCCGCTGAACGCCACGGCCGACGCCGTCGCCCCGGCGGGCAGCGCCGCGTAGGAGCCGTCCGCGTCGGAGAGGTCGGCGGTGTTCAGCAGGCGCGTCCCGTAGCCCGCGTCGGCGACCGCGAGCAGCTTGCCGTCCGCCGAGACCGACATGTCCTTGAAGTTCAGCGCGCCGTTGCCGTCGGCGTCCGCGAACCGCCGGGCGGCCCCGCGCACCAGGGTGTCACCGCCGGTGTCGAACGAGGTCAGGAAGGGGTTCTTCTCCGGGCTGCCCTGCGGCTGCCCCATGAAGAGCCGGTTCGGGGCGCCGTCCCCGGTCGCCAGCTGGAGCCGCCCGGTGGCGGACCACTTGGTGTCGTACGCGGCGCCCCCGGTGAACCCGTACAGGCTGTTCGTGTACGAGGAGCAGTCGTCGGTGTTGTAGTTCTGCGTGTACCAGATCTTGCCGCCGGAATGCGCGACCTGGCGCCCGCAGTAGGCGTACCAGGGGGTGTACGCGTACACGCTCCTGGCCAGTGTCTGCGTGTCGTACGCCGCGATCATCTCGTAGTTGGACGCGTAGAGCGTGCCGCTGTCCTCACTGAGCGCCATTCCCGAGACCGGGCCGCTGGAGGTGAGCGTGGCCACCTTGCGGCCCTCGAAGTCGTACACCTGGATGGAGCCGTCGGCGCTGCTCCTGCTGTCCTCGGTGACGTAGACGCGCTGGTGCGCCGAGTCGATCACCATCGCCGCGTACGAGGAGATCGGCAGCTTGGCCACGGAGTCCGTCGCGGCGACCGCCGCGGGCGCCGCCCCCACCGTCAGACCGGCCCCCGCCATCCCGAGCGCGGCCAGCGCGGCCACCGTCCGTCCACGGCTGTGTGCGGTTGTCAACTGTGCCCCCCACAGGCTGAGTCGAGCGCCCCGCTCGTCGAGCGGGGCGCCTGTAGGGGCATGAAACAACTGTGCGTATCCGCTGGGCAAGGGGCTCATGGGGCGTGTCGCCGCCCGGGCCGGGAGGGCCGAGGGCCGGCGCGTCACCCGGGCAGGGAAGTCGCGGGTCCGCATGTCGCCGCCCGGGCGCGGGAACTCGTAGGGCCCGCCTGTCGCCGTCCTGGCCCAGGGCTCCGGGTCGGCGTGTCGCCACACGGCCGGGGCTCGTCCGGCCTGTCGCCGTCACCTGCGCACGGCCGGCCGGCTCGCCCCGGGTGGAGCCGTCACCCGCGGCCGGCCTTGACGACGTCGCAGGTCAGGGCAACGGGCCGGCCGCGGAGCAGGGGGTGGGCCTCAGCCCAGGCGCTGCACCAGCGCGCGGTACTCGTCCCACAGTTCCTTGGGCGTGTGGTCGCCGAAGGTGTTGAGGTGCTCGGGCACCAGCGACGCCTCCTCGCGCCACACCTCCTTGTCTACGGTGAGCAGGAAGTCGAGGTCGGACTCCGGCAGGTCGAGGCCCTTGGTGTCCAGCGCGCCCTTGGCGGGCAGCACGCCGATCGGGGTCTCGACGCCCGCCGCCGTGCCCTCCAGGCGCTCGACGATCCACTTCAGCACGCGGCTGTTCTCGCCGAAGCCGGGCCACACGAACTTGCCCTCGTCGTTCTTGCGGAACCAGTTCACGTAGTAGATCTTCGGGAGCTTCGACTGGTCCTTGCCCTTGGCCACGTCGACCCAGTGCCCCATGTAGTCGCCCATGTTGTAGCCGCAGAACGGCAGCATGGCGAAGGGGTCGCGGCGCAGCTCGCCCACCTTGCCCTCGGCGGCGGCGGTCTTCTCCGAGGCGACGTTCGCGCCCAGGAAGACGCCGTGGTTCCAGTCGAAGGACTCGGTGACCAGCGGCACGGCGGAGGCGCGGCGCCCGCCGAAGAGGATCGCGGAGATCGGCACGCCCTTGGGGTCCTCCCACTCGGGCGCGATGATCGGGCACTGCGCGGCGGGGGTGGTGAAGCGCGCGTTCGGGTGGGCGGCCGGGGTCCCGGACTCCGGCGTCCAGTCGTTGCCCTTCCAGTCCGTCAGGTGGGCCGGGGTCTCCTCCGTCATGCCCTCCCACCAGACGTCGTTGTCGTCGGTGAGCGCCACGTTCGTGAAGACGGAGTTGCCCCACAGGGTCTTCATCGCGTTGGCGTTGGTGTGCTCACCGGTGCCGGGCGCGACGCCGAAGAAACCGGCCTCGGGGTTGATGGCGTACAGGCGGCCGTCCTCGCCGAAGCGCATCCAGGCGATGTCGTCGCCGATCGTCTCGACGGTCCAGCCGGAGATCGTGGGCTCCAGCATGGCGAGGTTGGTCTTGCCGCAGGCGCTCGGGAAGGCGGCGGCGACGTACTTCGACCCGCCCTGCGGCGGCGTCAGCTTGAGGATCAGCATGTGCTCGGCGAGCCAGCCCTCGTCACGCGCCATGACGGAGGCGATGCGCAGGGCGTAGCACTTCTTGCCGAGCAGGGCGTTGCCGCCGTAGCCCGAGCCGTAGGACCAGATCTCACGCGACTCCGGGAAGTGCGAGATGTACTTCGTGGAGTTGCACGGCCACGGCACGTCCTCCTGGCCCTCCTCCAGCGGCGCCCCGAGCGTGTGCACGGCACGCACGAAGAAGCCGTCGGAGCCGAGCTCGTCCAGGACCGGCTGACCCATGCGGGTCATGGTGCGCATGGACACGGCGACGTAGGCCGAGTCGGTGATCTCGACGCCGATGGCGGAGAGGTCGGAGCCGAGCGGGCCCATGCAGAAGGGGACGACGTACATCGTCCGGCCGCGCATGGAGCCGCGGAAGAGACCGCCCTCGCCGTCCTGACCCTGGAAGATCTCCCGCATCTCGGCGGGCGCCTTCCAGTGGTTCGTCGGGCCGGCGTCCTCCTCCTTCTCGGAGCAGATGAACGTCCGGTCCTCGACCCGCGCGACATCGGTCGGGTCGGAGGCGGCGTAGTAGGAGTTCGGGCGCTTGATCGGGTCGAGCTTGCGGAAGGTGCCCTTGCGGACGAGCTCCTCGCTCAGCCGCTCGTACTCCGCCTCGGATCCGTCACACCAGACCACGCTGTCCGGCTGGGTCAGTTCGGCGATCTCGTTCACCCACGAGATCAGTTCCTGGTGAGAGGTGGGGACGACGGTGGGAGCCGCGATGTCGCGCGCCACGATTGCTCCTAGAATGAGGGGTTTTGTTGTTTTATGCCCCGTGGGGGCCGCGACCCGGATGCTTCACGGTGATGGATCATGGGCGCTCATCCGGTGCCGACCGCACTCATTTGATCATCCGACGCATCCGCCCATATGTCCAGAGGGCCTCACACCTGAGCGGCGTGAGCATCACCACTCGCAGGCGGGTTTCCCCGGGCACATTCGTTCCCCTTCGAGGCCCCGTGCTGTCACGTCTGCGACATCACGTGAGACGCTGGCCACTATCGACCGACCCGGGTCGTACTGACGCGTAACTTACGCTTCCGTAGGTAGGATTGACTGCATGACTGCGCCCGTCCCCGACGCGCCCACGGACTCGCCGGCCGCCGGCCGCGGCCCCGTCGAACTCACCCTGCCGCACCCGGTCAAGCCCAAGCTGCGCGGCTGGCTGCACCTCGGCATGTTCCCCGCCGTGCTCATCGCGGGACTGCTGCTCACCGCGCTCGCCGACACCGGCCGCGCACGGCTCGCCTGCGGGATCTACACGCTGACGGCCTGCCTGCTGTTCGGTGTGAGCGCCGTCTACCACCGCGGCGACTGGACCCCGCGCATGGACGGTGTCCTGCGCAGACTCGACCACGCGAACATCTTCCTGATCATCGCCGGCACGTACACACCGCTGACGATGCTCCTGCTGCCCGACGACAAGGGCCGAGTGCTCCTGTGGGGCATCTGGGGAGCCGCCCTGGCCGGCATCCTCTTCCGGGTGTTCTGGGTCGGGGCGCCGCGCTGGCTCTACACCCCCTGCTACATCGCGATGGGCTGGGCGGCCGTGTTCTTCCTGCCCGACTTCATGCGTGCCGGCGGGGTGGCCGTCCTGGTCCTGGTCGTCATCGGCGGCCTGCTCTACAGCGCGGGCGGCGTGATCTACGCGCTCAAGCGCCCCAACCCCTCACCCCAGTACTTCGGCTTCCACGAGGTCTTCCACTCCCTCACCCTGGCCGCGTTCACCGCGCACTACGTCGGCATCTCGCTGGTGGCCTACTAGCACCGGCCTCGCCACCGAGAGCTCCAGGGCCGCGACCGTCCGCCGCGGCCCTGTCCCGTGTCAGGACCCGGTTCCGTGTCCGGGCCTCCCATGTGCGGGCGCTGTTCCACGTGCGGGCCTGTCCCGTGTCCGGGCCCGGTTCCGGCTGACCCCGGCCCGCCGGAACCACCGGCCCAGGCGGCTCACGGCGAGGGTGCTCGTCCCCGCCCGTGGCGGAGAATGGGCGCCATGGCCGCCACCGCACACCGCTCCACCGCCGAGCCCCGGCCGGGGCTGCGCGAGCGGAAGAAGAACAAGACCCGGCTCGCCATCCGCGCGGCGGCCCACCGGCTGGTCCAGGAGCACGGCTACGACGCGACCACCGTCGAGCGGATCGCCGCGGCGGCCGACGTCTCCCCCTCCACGGTCCTGCGCTACTTCCCCGCCAAGGAGGACATCGTGCTCCCGGACGGGCTCGACCGGGAGGCGGAGGAACAGCTCCGGTCACGGCCCGCCGGGGAACCCTGGCCCGAATCCCTGCGGCACGTGCTCGGGCACGCCCTCGGACGCGGCCTCGCCGAGCGGCCCGAGGTGCTGCGGCTGCTCACCCGGCTCATGGCCGAGGTGCCCGCGGTGCGCTCCCGGACGAGGGAGATCCTCTCCGGCACCGGCCGCATGCTCTGCCGGGTCATCGGCGAACGCACCGGACGCGACCCCGACGGCCTGGACCTGCGCGTGTACGCCGCGGCGCTGACCGGCGCCCTGCTGGAGACCGCCCTGTACTGGGCCGAGGGCGGTCACCGCGAGGACCTCGCCGCCCTCGTCGACCGCACCCTGGACGCCCTGGAGCACGGCCCGGCCCGCTGAAAACCCGGAGGCCGCGGGCCCGGCCGCCGTGGCATCCTGACCCGGTGAACGGACCGGAGATCCACGTCGAGTTCGCCCCCGAGCTGGGCCTGTTCGTCCCGCCCGCACGGCGGGCCGCCGCCACCGGGGTGGCCACCGACGGCGCCTCCACCCTCGGCCATGTCGTCGAGTCGCTCGGCGTCCCGCTGACCGAGGTCGGCGCCCTGGTCGTGGACGGCCGCGAGGTGCCCGTGTCGCACATCCCCGCCGCGGGCGAGTCCGTCCACGTGCGTGCCGTCCGGCGCCCGCAGTCCGTACCCGGGGCGCCGCTGCGCTTCCTCCTCGACGTCCACCTCGGGACGCTGGCCCGCCGGATGCGCCTGCTCGGCGTCGACGCGGCGTACGAGTCCACCGACATCGGCGACCCGGCCCTCGCCGCCCGCTCGGCGGCCGAGCGGCGCGTCCTGCTCAGCCGCGACCGCGGGCTGCTGCGGCGCCGCGAGCTGTGGGCCGGCGCCTTCGTGTACAGCACCCGTCCCGACGACCAACTCGGCGACGTGCTCGGCCGGTTCGCGCCCGAGCTGAAGCCCTGGACGCGCTGCACCGCGTGCAACGGGCTGCTCAGGGAGGCCACCAAGGAGGAGCTGGCCGACCGGCTCGAAGGCGGCACGAGCCGGTCGTACGACGTCTTCGCCCAGTGCGCCGCGTGCGGGCGCGCCTACTGGAGGGGCGCGCACCACGACCGCCTGGAGGCCATCGTGGAACGCGCCCTGGCGGAGTTCGGAAGCCACTGAAGGCACGCGGTCCGGCTCAGCGGAGCCGACATCAGGACCTCCGCACGTCCCCCTTTCCGCAGGTCCGGCCGTCCCGGTCGGGGTCGAGGCCCAGCGGATCGTCGCCGCCGTTGACGCGCAGCCGGCCGTAGTCGTTGGCCTTCAGCCAGGCGCACCGGGCCGCCGCCGTGTCCTTCACACCGGCGGGGAACACCGTCGGCACGCACACGTTGACCGACCCGTAGTGCGGGTCGCAGCCGGAGACCGTCGGGCTCACCCGCTGCGAGGTCCGCTTCTTCCCCGGCCCGCTCGTCTTCCCCTCCGGCGCGTCGGCGAAGGCGTGGACGTGCGGCGAGGCGGTGTCCGCGGCCAGCGCGGACGGCCCCTGGAGGTGCACCCACTTCGCCACCGACGGCACGCCGTTGGCGTCGACCGCGAAGAGCATGTACCAGCCGGGCGGGGCCAGATTCGGGTTGCTCGTCACGTTGAGGTCGACGTTGCCGCCGTCCACGCTCAGCGGCAGGTCCACGAACCGCTGGTTCGGGTCGGAGGAGTGCGTCACCGCGGCCGGTCTGATCAACTCGGCCTTGGCGATGGGCCGGTCGACGGTGATGCGCTGGGTGTCGCCGTAGACCCACTCGGTGTCGATCAGCGAAGTGATCTCCGGGCGGGGGCCCTTGAGCAGATACGGCGGGGTATAGAGGGACACGTCGTGGTTCCAGGTGCCGTTGCCGGGGTTGTCACCCGTCGTCATCACCCGGCCGTCGGGCAGCAGGAACGCGGACGAGTGGTAGCCGCGCTCCTCCGGGTCGGGCGTCACCGGGTCGAAGGTGGAGGTCACCGGGTCGAACAGCGACGACTCGTAGACCGGGTCCGCGCGGTTGTGCAGGGCGCCGCCGGTCTCCAGGACCTTGCCGTCGGGCAGCAGCACGGCGGACACGTACATCTTCCCCTGGCCGCCGGTCTGGGCCACCCTGCCGGTGCCGAGGTCGACCTCGCCCTGCGGGACCGGCGGGCCCGCGACGTACGCCGGGGAGGGCGCCTTGAGGTCGATGATGTCCGTCAGCCGGTTCGCGTCCGGGTTGGAGTCGATGTTGCCGCCGCCCAGCGTCAGCACCCGCTGGTCCTGCGCCGGGGGCAGCAGCACGCTCGCGGACTGGTCCCGCTGGTCCTTGTTCCGCAGGCCCGGGACCGCGGTCGTCGTGTTGGCTCCGTAGTCGTAGATCGCGGAGCCGGTGCCCGGGGTGCCGTTGCCGAAGACGTGGCTGCCCGAGTAGAAGAGGCGGCCGTCCTGCATCAGGATCATCGACGGGTACAGACCCCAGTACGACCAGGTCTGGTTGACCTTCCACAGCGGCTGCCAGCGCTGCTCGGCGGCCGACCACAGCTCGGCGGTCACCGAGCCCGTGGAGTCCTCGCGCAGCCCGCCGAACGAGATCACGTCACCGTTGCCGAGGACGGTCGCCGACGGGTACCAGTGACCGTCGTTCATGTCGTTGGTCCTGCTGTACGTCTCGCTGACCGGGTCGAAGACGTACGAGTCCTTGTACCCCTCGTAGCCGTGGCCGCCCGCCACCGGGAACGCCTTGTTGCCGCTCATGACCAGCACACGCCCGTCGGACAGCTGTACGTGCCCCGCGCAGAACATGTCCTTGGGCGTCGGGATCTGCCGGTAGGTGCCCCGCACCGGGTCGTAGACCGCCGAGGTGAACGTGCCCGCCGCGAACATCTCCTCACTGTTGCCGGAGCCCGCGATGAGCAGCACCTTGCCGTTGTTCAGCACGACCGAGTGCATGGACCGGACCGGGTTCCGCGTGGGCAGCACCGTCCACTTCCCGTTGGCGCACTCGTCGGCCGTACCCGTGCACCGGACGGGCGGCACGGGGTCGGCGACCTCGTCCATCGTGTAGTCGTCCGTGGTCGCGGAGCCCGTGCCGTAGACGGACACGCCCCAGCTGACGCGGTCGGTGCCGGCCGGCACCGCGGGCGTGCGCACCGACGCCTGCGTCCAGCTCCCCGCCGTCTCCAGCGTCTTCAGGTCGGTCCAGTACTGCCAGCCGGCCGTCGTGTCGTGCCGGAACAGGGTGAGGGAGGTGTCCGGGGTCGTCGACTTGTACCAGAGCCCGAGGTCGTACTGCCTGCCCGGCGTGACCACCGGGGCGCAGTCCGCGCTCTCGGTGACCAGCGCCTTGCGGTCGCCGTCCACGCGCCGGGTCAGCTCGACCTTCATCGCCTTCGTGCCCGAGTGGGCGCCCGCGACGGTGGAGAACGTGAAGTCGTTGTCGCCCCAGCCGGACTTCTCCCAGCAGTACGGCATGCCGTCCGTGCCCGCCGTCTCGAAGCCGGGGTTCTTGACGAGGTTCGCCGCGGCGGCGGGCTGCGGCGAGACCAGGAGCAGGCCGGCGGCGAGGCCCGTCACCGCCAGCAGGGAGGTTCTGCGCCGGAATCCGAGAGGGAAGGTCACGCGGCTCTCCTCGCTGTGCGGCTGCGGCTGCGGTTCCCGCGTCCGGGCCCGGCGGCCCCGCGCGGCAGGTAGACCAGCGCCTCCGTCCCCGCGTACCGCAGGACGAAGGTCGTCACCAGGGCGAGCGCGGTGGCCTGCACGGCGCCCATCCCGAACTCCCGCACGAACAGCGCGATCAGCGGGATGCGCAGCACCAGGTCGGCGTTGGCCAGCAGCGCGAACCGGCCCGCACGGTCCCACCGGTTGCGGTGCCTGCGCCGTTCGCGGAACAGCAGGTGCTCGATGAGCAGGAAGTTCCACGCCACCCCGAACTGGTTGGCGACGATCTCGGCCGGCAGATAGTGCACCCCGGCGGCCGTGAACGCCCACAGGCCGAGCAGGTTCGGCAGGAACCCCGTCACGCCGATCAGGCCGAAGGCCACCATCCGGGCCACCGGCGAGGCCGTGCGCAGCCCGGCCAGGTGGCGCAGGAAGCGGAACCCCTCCTGCGCCGTCGACTTGGACTCGCCCGCGTACCGGTCCTGGAAGACGAACGGCACCTCGGTGACCTGCCGGGGGCGGCTGCGCACCGCGAGTTCCAGGAGGATCTTGTAGCCGAGCGGCTGGAGGACACCGGCGGTGACCGCGCTGCGCCGGATCGCGAAGAAGCCGCTCATCGGGTCGCTGATGCCACGCAGCCTGCGCGGGAACAGCGCCTTCGTGAGCCAGGTCGCGCCGCGCGACACGGCCACGCGGTAGCCGCCCGCCAGTCCCTCGCGGCTGCCGCCCTTCAGATACCGGCTGGCGACGACGAGCCCGGCGAACGCCCGCTCCCCCGTGGCCACCAGCTCCGGCACCAGGGACGGCGGGTGCTGGAGGTCGCCGTCCATGACGACGATCCACTCGGAGGCCGCGGCCTTCAGCCCCTCCACGACGGCGCCGCCGAGGCCGCCCACGGGCTCCTCCCGGTGCAGCACGGTCACCGGGAACGGGCAGTCCCGTGCCGCCCGCGCGATCACCTCGGGGGTGTCGTCCGTGGAGTCGTCCACGAAGACGACCTCGCAGGGCAGCCGGGCGGGCACCGACTCGGTGATCCGGCGCAGCAGCTCCCGCACGTTCGCGGACTCGTTGAAGGTCGGTACGACGATGGTGACGGCGCCCGGCTCGGGCACCTCGGCCGCGTGCACCGCCGGCTCGCCGAGCTCCTCTGGAACGGTGGACTCGTGACTCATCGGGAGCCTCCCTCGGTCTGGATCCGGCGGATCTCGATCCGGTCCTCACCGGTGCCGAACACGGCCACCGGCGTGGAATGACGCATCGCGGCTCTCACCAGGGGCAGGTCGGCCGCGTCCCGCCGGACCGTCGGCGAGGCGACCACGTAGTCCAGGTCCCGCCAGCCCCGCGGCATCGTCCTCGTCACCGCCGGGTCCAGGTCCGCCTTGTAGAACCAGATGACGCCGAGCCCGGGTTGGTACCCCTGGTGCACGAGGTCGAGCCAGAGCGCGTCGTCGACGAGGACCCGGGTGTCCGCGGGGTCCTCCACCCGCGTGGCGAGCCAGTGCGACGCGGCCCGGTAGGGGGCGTTCGCGTCGGCGGTCAGGGCGGTGCGGTCGCCGTCGTACCAGCGCGGCACGACGTACAGAGCCGCTGCCGCCACGAGCAGGCCCGCGGTCGCCCGGCGCCCCCAGGTGACGTACGGCCGCTCCCGCGGACTCCGCCACCGGCGCAGCACCGCGTGCGCCACGCTCGCGGTGCCCCCGGCGAGCACCAGCGCCAAGAACGGCAGCGCCTGGATGACGTACATGGCGGGCAGGTAGCCGTTCGGGCGCAGCGCGACCAGGGCGAGGATGCCGACGGTGAGGGCCGGGCCGGCCAGCGCGCGCGCCGTCACCGACCAGCGCCAGGAGAGCAGGAGCAGCACGGCGCCCGCCAGCCCGCCGAGGGGCAGGACGCGGTCGTAGTACAGCCAGGACCGCAGCACGCCGTGCGAGCCGGACCCGGGGTCCAGGACGAAGCCGGAGCCGGGGCGGCTCATCTGGTAGGCGATGCCGTCCCACAGCGACACGTGCCCGGAGCCGGGCAGCAACTCGCCCTTGAGGAGCGCGAACAGCGGATACGCCAGGCCGATCAGCACGCAGGCGGTGACCGCTCCGGTCAGGGCGAACTTGCGGGTGTCACGGTGGCCGTGGCGCCACATGGTGACCACCAGCGCGGGCAGGACGACGAGCATCGTCTCCTTGGTGAGCACCGCCGTGGCGGCCGCGACGCCGGCCGCGAAGTGGTGCCAGAGGTGCCGGTTCGGCGAGGCGGCCAGGCAGAACGCCAGCAGCGTCCACATCACCGCGATGTTGTCCAGGAAGATCTCCCGCTGGAGCACGACCGACAGCGGCGAGAGCCCGAAGACCGCCATCGCCAGGCCGGCCGCCCAGCGCGGCAGCCGGAGCCTGCGCGCGAGGACGTACAGCAGGACCGCGCTCGCGGCACCGACCAGCAGCATGGTCACGCGCATCGGGCCGACGGTCATCGACGACGGGCTGATCTGCGCGGGGAGCCAGGTCAGCGCCGCCAACTGGAGCCAGCCGAGCGGCGGGTGGTCGTACCAGTAGGTGTAGTGGGCGAGCCCGTCGCCCTGCTGCACCGCCCACGCCTGCGCCAGATAGGTGCCCTCGTCGTCGCTGAGGGCCGGGTAGTCGGTGATGTTCCAGCCCTGCACGACCATGATCGCCGCGAGCAGCAGCCCGCACAGCACCAGGTCGGAGCGCGAGCTGCGGAAACGGGGGACGGGACGGACGACCGGAACGGTTTCGGGCGCGCGGAGCCGCCGCGCGGGGGCCGTGCCGGCCGCCGCGGGAAGGGTGGAGGTCACGCGGGAACGTCCTCTCGGATCGTCTCGGTGAGATGCGCGCCGACGTGACGGGTCAACTCCCAGTCCGTGCGGCCCCGTTGCTCACGCCACACCGCACGCACGGCCGCCCCCGCGAGGAGCACCTGGTAGAACGGCCCGCCGGCGACGAGCTTGAGGTAGTGCACGAAGCGCACGCGCAGTCCGTACTGCTTGCCGAAGTCGTGCAGGCCGACCACCTCGAAGACGAAGGTGACCAGGGCGGTGACCGCCGGCAGAAAGGTGACGAAGGCGATGCCGACCGGCACGTCCAGGAAGAGCGCGACGGCCGCGTTGAGCGGGATGATCACCCCGGAGACGGCCTGCAGATAGGGCGTCATGAGGGTGTAGCGGGCCAGCAACCGCTGCCGGAACGTGGGCAGTCGCCGCCAGTCCCGCTTGCGGTAGACCTGGAGGAAGCCCTGGTTCCAGCGGGTGCGCTGCTTCAGCAGGGACACCAGGCTGCCCGGCGTCTCCTCCCGGGTCACCATGTCGGAGTCGTAGGCGACGACGACCTTCTTGCCGGCGCTGGACAGCCGCACCCCGAGGTCGCAGTCCTCCGCCAGGCAGTCCGGATCCCAGCCGCCCGCCTCGCGCAGCACCTCCGTACGGACGAAGACGGTGTTGCCGCCGAGCGGGATGAACCCCTTCTGCGCGTGCAGGTGCAGCCGCGAGCGGAACCAGAAGAAGTACTCAAGGCAGTTGCGCAGGCTGTACCAGCTGGAGTGGAAGTCGATGAGCTGCACCCCGCCCTGCACCACGTCCGCACCCGTCGTACGGAACGCGTGGTCGACATGGGCGAGCAGCTCCGGATGCACCTGGTCCTCGGCGTCGAAGACCCCGACGACGTCACCGCGGCAGTACGGCAGCGCCGTGTTCATGGCCTTCGGCTTGTTCTTCCGCTCATGGGTGTCGACGACGACCCGCACCCGCGGATCGCGGGCCTCGGCCCCGCGGGCGACGGCCGCGGTCTCCGGGTCGTCGTGCCCCACGATGACGATGATCTCGAAGTCGTCGTGACCGGACTCCAGCAGGCGCCGGATCGTGTGGTGCAGCACCGCCTGCTCGTGCCGGGCGGGCAGCAACAGCGAGAAGGACAGTCCCTCTCCGCCGTCCGGTCTGCTGAAACGGGTGGAGGCGAGCACCTCGGGCGTACGCCACGCGTGCATCTGCCACCACAGGGTGAAGGCGGCCATCCAGAACAGAACCAGTGAAACGGCAGCGATGAAGACAGACGTGAGCAACAGATCCCCCCAGATCCCCTAACACCTGTCGCGACGGCGTGTCGTCAACCGGCGCGTCACCGTGAGGAGACTAGGAGGGATCTGTGAAATCCGGGCGCTGTCCAGATAAAGGGAGTGTTTCGTCACGCCTATCGGCCAACTACACCTATCGGCCCACGACGGACTGTTCCCGACCAGACGCGCCCGATTCAGCCGGAAACCACACCCCCCAGCGACTCCCGGAGCCGCTCGACGTCCGAAGTCGGCGCGTCACACGTGAAGTTGCGGCAGACGTACGCGGCCGGCTCCCCGCCGAGCAGCGGCCGGTCCGCCAGCAACGGCAGCTCGTCACCGCCCGGAACGCCCACCGCGACCACCGCCCCCGGCGCCGTCCCCAGAAGTGCCGTACGGTGCAGGGCCCTCGTGGCCTCCGCGTCCGCCGGACCGACGACCGCCACCTCGCGCGGCCCGTCCAGGAGCGCCTCGGCCACCGAGAGCCCCCAGCCCACGAACCGCGGCGCGCGCGGACCCAGTACCTTCACCACGCCCAACGCCCGCTCCGCCGCGGTGCGGTGAGGCTCGGCACCGGTCTGGGCCGCGTACGACAGCAGGGCACCGGCCGCCGCGCTCCAGCCGGAGGGAGTGGCGTTGTCGGTGGGGTCCTGCGGGCGGCGGATGAGCTGTTCCGCGTCCGCCGCCGTGTCGTAGAGCGCTCCCGACTCGGCGTCGGTGAACTGCGCGAGGACGTGGTCGAGCAGGAACCCCGCGAACTCCAGCCAGACCCCCTCCCCCGTGACCGACGCGAGCGCGAGGAAGCCCTCGGCGACGTCCGCGTAGTCCTCCAGCACCCCGGCGTGCGCACCGGCCCGGCCGTCCTTGCTGGTACGGGCCAGGCGGGCGCGGTCGTCCAGGTGGACGCGGACGAGCAGGTCGGCGGCGCCGATAGCGGCCTCCACCAGGTCCGGACGCCCGAAGTAGGCGCCGGTCTCCGCGAGCGCGGCGACGGCCAGGCCGTTCCAGGCGGCGACCACCTTGTCGTCCCGGCCCGGAGCCGGCCGCTCCCCGCGGGCGGCGAGGAGCCGCTCCCGCACCGAGGCGATCCTCCCCGCGTCCGGCACGCCCTCCCGCTGCGGGAGTTGCAGCACCGAGGCACCCTCCTCGAAGGTGCCCTCCTCGGTCACGCCGAAGTGCCGGGCGGCGAGTTCGGCGTCGTCCCCGAGCACCTCGCGCAGCTGCCCGGGCGTCCACACGTAGTACGCGCCCTCGACGTGCCGGCCGGTCCCGTCGTCACTGTCGGCATCGAGCGCGGAGGCGAAACCGCCCTCGGCGGTGCGCAGTTCGCGGACCATGAAGTCCGCGGTCTCCAGCGCGACCCGGCGAGCGAGGTCCGACCCGGTGGCACGCCACAGATGCGCGTAGACGCGGCACAGCAGGGCGTTGTCATAGAGCATCTTTTCGAAATGCGGAATCGTCCAGTCCCGGTCGACGGAGTAGCGGGCGAAGCCGCCGCCGAGCTGGTCGTAGATCCCGCCGCGCGCCATGCGCTCGCAGGTGTCCCGCGCCATCTGCAGGGCGCCCTCCGAGCCGGTGCGGGCGTGGTGGCGCAGCAGGAACTCGATCACCATGGACGGCGGGAACTTGGGCGCCCCGCCGAAGCCGCCGCGCTGTTCGTCGTACTCCCGGGTGAGCCCGAGCAGCGCCCCGGCCAGCTCCTCCTCACCCGGCACCTCGGCACCGCCGTAGTTCAGCTCGCGGCCCGCGAGGTCCCGCACGATCTTGCCCGCCACGTCGGCGACCTCGTCGCGGCGGTCGGTCCAGGCGCTGCCGACGCCTTCGAGCACCTGGCGGAAGGAAGGCATCCCGTGGCGCGGCTCGGGCGGGAAGTAGGTGCCGAAGTAGAAGGGCTCGGCGTCGGGCGTCAGGAAGACCGTCATGGGCCAGCCGCCCTGTCCGGTGGCGGCCTGCACGGCCTCCATGTAGACGGCGTCGACGTCGGGCCGCTCCTCGCGGTCCACCTTCACGCTCACGAAGTGCTCGTTCAGGTACGCGGCCGTCGCCTCGTCCTCGAAGGACTCGTGCGCCATGACGTGACACCAGTGGCAGCTGCTGTATCCCACGCTGAGCAGGACGGGCACATCACGTCTGCGCGCCTCGTCGAAGGCCTCGGCCGACCAGGGCCACCAGTCGACGGGGTTGTCGGCGTGCTGGAGCAGATACGGGGACGTCTCATGGGCCAGTCGGTTCACCCTTCCACTCTCCCACGGTGCCCCCAGCGAGGAGGAAGCGCCGCTTCACCCGGCGTGCCCCGGCCGGGGCCTCCCCGTCGGCACGGTCCGGCCTCCCGGCGCCGCGGCGCCGGGCCGGGCCAATGATCGCGGGCCTCTGTCGCTCGGGGCCCGCACCAAGGACACTCAGACCAAGGGGAGTTGCGCCGGAGGGGGACACGAGATGCGGGACAGCCATCGGGCGGAGGCCGAGCGGCTGTTGGCCCGGGCCGTGGAGGAGGAGGTGCGTCGCTCGGGCGGGCGCGCCGACGGGGCCGTGCTGCTGTCGCGCGCGCGGGGCGGCCTGGACGCCATGGCGCAGGCCGCGGCGGAGGAGTACGGGGCGTACACCCGCGCTCTCGACGAGGCGGCGGCGGGCGAGCTGACGTTCGGGCAGCGTTACGCGCGCGAGGGTGCCGGCACCGCCGTGCTGGTGGCGGGCGTCGCCGCGCTCGCGGCCTGCGTCGCCGACCTGGCCCTGGGCACCGGCGCGGGGACGGCGCTGGGCGCCGGTGCGGTGGCCGGGGCGGCCGGGGCGGCGACCACCATGGCGAAGGTGTCCGCCTCGCACCTGCCGGCGGCGAGTCGCCGCGCGGGCGCCCTGAGCCAGCCGGGCGGCCCGGAGCAGCTGCGCCTGCAGTGGCTGACGGCCCTGGAGGTACGCGGCATCCGTCCCTTCCTCGACCAGCAGCGGGTGCTCAACGCGTCGGCGGGCGCGAAGACGGGCGCACCCCAGTTGCGCCGTACGGACAAGAGCGCCGCGGCCCGCAGGCGCAGCGTCCTGGAGCAGTCGTTCGGGCAGCTTCCGGAGCTGGACCCGGTGTTCACCGGGCGGAGGCCGGAGCTGGCCCGGGTCGCGCAGTGGGTGCACGCGGCCCGCGCGAGCACGGAGACCAAGCCGACGGTGGTCGTGCTGCACGGCGCGGCGGGGTCGGGCCGCAGCACCCTCGCGGTGCGGGCGGCGCACGAGCTGCGGGACCAGTTCCGGGGTGCGTGCGTGGTGGATCTGCGCGGCGACAGTCCGGAGGAGCCGCCGCTGTCGACCCGGGACGCGCTGCTGCATCTGCTGAACCGGCTGGGGGCGCCGCGCGAGCAGCTGCTGTTCCGGGAGCGTTCCTCGCAGGACCAGCAGGTCAGGCGGCTGGGTGAGCTGTACCACCAGCATCTGACGGGGCTGCCGGTGACCATCGTGCTGGACGACGCCTCGGATGCCGAGCAGGTCCGCATGCTGGTTCCGGAGCGGTCGGAGAGCCTGGTGCTGGTCACCGCCCGCACTCCCCTGGAGCTTCCGGCGGACCTGGCGGCCTGGGTGCACCACCTCCCGCTGGAGGCGCTGGGCGCGGGTGCCGCCGAGGAGCTGCTGAACGCCGCGGCGCAGGACGCCTCGGGTCCGTACGACGCGGACGCGTGCGACCGGGTCCGGGAGTTGTGCGGCGGCCTGCCGCTGGCGCTGCGCATCGCGGGCTCCTCGCTGGGCCCGCGCACGCCCCGTCGCCTCGCGGTGGACCTGGGGGCGTACGGTCCCGTGGAGCCGGTCGAGCGGGCCCTGTGGCTGCGCTACACGGACCAGTCGGACACCGCGCGGCGCCTGCTGCGGCGGCTGGCGCTGGCCGGGCGGGCCTCGCTGGGGGCGGCGGCCGCGGCCTCGCTGCTGGCGACGGACGAGGAGGAGGCGGCCCGTCAGCTGGCGGCGCTCGCCCGCGCGGGTCTGATCCTCCACGTGCGCGGCAGCCGCTACCGGCTGCACGACGTCGTTCGCGGCTTCGCGCAGGCGCGGCTGCTGGACGAGGAGGAGCCGGCCGAGCGGACGGCGGCGCAGGAGCGGCTGATCGTGAACTACGGAGAGCTGGCGGACTCGGTGATCCGTCTGGTCGACGGGAAGACGTCGACGCGCGCGGACTCGGCGTTCCAGTCGAGCGCGGTCGGCCCGCACGGCTTCACCTCGCTCGACGCGGCGCTGCGCTGGCTGGACGACGAGTCGAGTTTCATCACGGCGGCGCTGCGCCACGCGGAGGGTGTGGACCAGGCGGCCGTGCTCAATCTGCTGGGCGCTCTGTGCGACTACTGCCTGCTGCGCGGGGACCTGTACCGCCTGGGTGAGATCAGCGAGCTGACCCAGGCGGTGGACCAGGGGCTGCTGGTCCGCTCGGTGCAGTGGCGGACGGGCATCGCGGCCCGCCAGCTCGGCGAGCTGGACAAGGCCCGTACGACGCTGTCCTCGGTGGTCGACCTCTACTTCGAGGCGCATCACGACGCGGGCGCCGCGCGGGCGCTGTGCTCTCTGGGGATCACGCTGCACCACCAGGGCAACCTGGCGGAGGCGGCGGCGCGGCTTCAGGAGGCCATGGATCTTCAGGCGGCGCCGGAGCTGGCCGCCGACCGCGCCTGGACGATGCACGCCCTGGCCGCGGTGGAACGCGACCGGGCCCGGCTGGGCGCGGCGCTCGGCCTGCTCACGGAGGCCCTGGTCCTGCACCGCGGGAGCGAGTCGGTGCACGGTGAGGCGTGGGCGCACTTCCAGCTGGGGCAGCTGGCCCTGCGGATGGGCGACGTGGCGCGGGCGGACCGCGAGCTGCGTGAGGCGCTCGATCTGTACGTCCGTACGCGGGACGGCCGGGGTGAGGCGTGGGCGCTGACCCAGCTGGCGCGGGCGCGGCTCGTCGACGGTGATGCCTCGACCGCGGTGGACGGTCTGCGTCAGGCGGTGTCGCGGCACCGGGACAGCGAGGACGCGCGCGGCGAGGCGTGGACGGTGTACTACCTGGGCCAGGCGCTGGAGGAGACGGGCGACCTGGATCAGGCGGTGCGTGAGCTGGAGCGGTCCCGCACGATGTTCTCGCGGATGCGGGACGTGTACGGGCTGGCCTGTGCCCGGCACCATTCGGCGCGGGTGACGCGCGACCAGCGGGCCGCCCGGACGGGTTCCCTGCGCAACTCGGGTTTCGCCCGTCAGCTCCTCGTCGACGCCCGCGCGGACTTCCAGCGCATCGGGGTCGCCCACGGCGAGGCGTGGACGTGTCTGGAGCTGGCGGTGGTGGACGCCGGCAACGCCCGCTCCCCGCAGGCGCTGTCGCTGTGCGACGAGGCGATCGGCCTGTTCACGTCGTACGGCGACCGCCGCGGCGAGGACTGGGCGCGTTTCCTGCGCTGCACGCTGCTGCCCTACGCGGCGGCCGGCGGCTC
Source organism: Streptomyces sp. NPDC054842 (assembly GCF_053611025.1). Taxonomy (NCBI): domain Bacteria; kingdom Bacillati; phylum Actinomycetota; class Actinomycetes; order Kitasatosporales; family Streptomycetaceae; genus Streptomyces; species Streptomyces sp. NPDC054842. Next base: position 38,770 of record NZ_JBSGZN010000012.1, on the reverse strand, counting down.
GGAGATCGGTACGGCGGTGGCCCAGGAGGAGCTGGCCCGGCTGTCCCGCTCCTCGCATCCGGCCCGGGACGGCAAGCTGGACGACTACGTCGAGGCGTACCAGTTGCTGCTGGAGCGCGGGGTCGACCTGGAGGCGGGCTGGCAGGCGTGGCGTCTGGGCATGGTCCCGGACCGGCACGCCCGCGAGGTCATGGGCGTGCCGGTGACGGCCCGCGGCTGAGCGGGGCCGTCACGGGCACGGCCGCGTCCGCCGCGGCCCCTCGCGGGGCGGGCGGACGACTCAGCCCTGCTGGGGCTTGGGGGCGGAGGCTCCCGGGGTCTTCCGGTCGGCCGGGACCCCGTCCTGCTCCGGGTCCTCGAAGTCGACCTTCCGCATGTGGCGGTTCATCGACTTCATCAGGCCCCAGACGGCCAGGGCCATCACCGCGAACACGATGAAACCGAGGACGCCGGGGGTGACCTTGTTCTCGTCGACCTCCTTGGCGAGGGAGACGAGGTTCGTCATTGCCAGGCTTGCGCTTGCGCTCATGTCAGGCATTGTCGCGGATGCCCGCAAAGAGGTCGTCCTCGGGGAGGGAGGTATCGACGAGGGACTTGGCGAGCTCGTACTCCTCGGTCGGCCAGACCGCCTTCTGGAGCTCCATGGGGACCTTGAACCAGCCGCCGTCGGGGTCGATCTGCGTGGCGTGCGCGATCAGCGCCTTGTCGCGGATCTCGAAGAACTCGGCGCAGGGGATGTGCGTGGTCAGCGTGCGCTCGACGCGCTCGAACTCCGACCAGCGCTTCAGCCAGTCCCCGTACGGCGACTCCAGGCCGCGGTCGAGCATCGCCTGGTGCAGCGCCTCGGTGCGCGGGCGGTTGAAGCCCTGGTTGTAGTACAGCTTCTGCGGCTGGAAGGCCGGGCCGAACTCCGACTCCGGGTACTTCTCGGTGTCCGCCGCGCCCTCGAACGCCACCATCGAGATCTTGTGGGTCATGATGTGGTCGGGGTGGGGGTAGCCGCCGTTCTCGTCGTAGGTGGTGATCACCTGGGGACGGAACGAGCGGATCTGCCGCACCAGCTCGCCGGCCGCCTTGTCGACGTCCTCCAGCGCGAAGCAGCCGTCGGGCAGCGGGGGCAGCGGGTCGCCCTCGGGCAGCCCGGAGTCGACGAAGCCGAGCCACTCCTGCTTGATGCCGAGGATCTCGCGGGCCTCGTCCATCTCCTTCTTGCGTACCTCGTGGATGTGCTCCTCGATGTACGTGTCTCCCTGCAACTTCGGGTTGAGGATGGAGCCGCGCTCCCCGCCCGTGCAGGTCACGACCAGCACGTCCACCCCTTCGGACACGTACTTCGCCATGGTGGCCGCGCCCTTGCTCGACTCGTCGTCGGGGTGGGCGTGGACGGCCATCAGTCGCAGCTGGTCAGTCAAGACTCAATCCTCAGTCGGTCGGCTGTCGCCTCGGTGGGTCGGCGGTCGGCGCCCGGCGTGATTCGGCGCGATGGGCGGCTTCTATAGTGACGGAACGAGGGGGCGAAAAATTCCGCGGCCCGGCCCCGGGAGGCCCCGCCGGGACTTCCGCCCCGGCCCCTGCGAGAGGACGACCATGACCACGGCGAGCACGCAGCTGCCCGAGGGCCGGTACGGCCGCTCCGCGGACGAGCGCGCCGACCGCAGGCTCAAGGTCATCGGCGCCGTGCTGGGCGTCGCGCTGCTCGCCCTCGTGGGTTACTTCGCCTACTACTACGTGGGCGGGAGCAGGATCAGCGGTGAGGTGATCGCCTTCAGCGCCGTCTCGGACGAGGCGGTCGAGGTGCATCTGGAGGTCCGCAAGGACACGGGCGTGAGCGGCTACTGCACGGTGCGCTCGCAGGCCCGCGACGGCGCCGAGGTGGGCCGCGCGGACTTCCGCTTCGACCAGCGCTCCTCGCGGGTCGACAAGGTCGTCACGCTGCGGACGACGGCGCGCGGCACCACCGCCGAGCTGCTGGGCTGCCACGCCGACTGATTTCGGCGTATGCGGTGCGTCCCGGGAGGGCGCGCGGCGAACGGCGCGCGACACGGTCGCCCCGCACGCGCCGGCTCGTCGCTGACCTGCGTGGACGTAATTCTCATGCCTTATGTCCTCCCCCTTCGGCCGCTGAATTGTTAGGCTCGTGGTTTCGCCCACCCGAGAAGGAACATTCTTTTGGGTAGGGCGATGCTTTGTCTTCCCAGTACCTACGAGGAGCACCTGTGACCCAGACCAGCGAGAACGTCACCTGGCTGACCCAGGAGGCGTACAACCAGCTCAAGGCCGAGCTGGAGTACCTGTCTGGTCCTGCGCGCACGGAGATCGCCGCCAAGATCGCGGCAGCGCGCGAGGAGGGGGACCTGCGCGAGAACGGCGGGTACCACGCGGCCAAGGAGGAGCAGGGCAAGCAGGAGCTCCGAGTGCGCCAGCTGACCCAGCTCCTGGAGAACGCCAAGGTCGGGGAGGCCCCCGCGGCGGACGGTGCGGTGGCGCCCGGCATGGTCGTGACCATCGCCTTCGACGGTGACGAGGACGACACCCTGACGTTCCTGCTCGCCTCCCGCGAGTACGCGAGCTCGGACATCGAGACGTACTCGCCGCAGTCCCCGCTCGGCTCCGGCGTGAACGGCAAGAAGGTCGGCGACGACGCCGAGTACGAGCTGCCGAACGGCAAGCTCGCCTCGGTGAAGATCCTTAAGGCGCAGCCGTACCAGGGCTGAGCCCCACGACACGGTTTCTGCGAAGCCCCCGGCGTCCGTGCGCCGGGGGCTTCGTCGTGCGGTGTCAGGCCGTGGCTTCGTCGTGCCGGTGTCAGGCCGTGGCGGACCGGTACTTGCGGACGGCGAGCGTGCGGAAGATCAGGATGATCAGGACGGAGTAGATCACCGAGGCCCAGACGGAGTGCTGCATCGGCCAGGCGTCCGACTGCGACTGGCCGGGGTTGGCGAACAGCACGCGACAGGCCTGGACGGTGGCGCTGAACGGGTTCCACTCCGCGATGTGGCGCAGCCAGGGCGTCATGTTCGAGGAGTCCACGAACGCGTTCGAGATGAACGTGACCGGGAAGAGCCAGATCAGGCCGCCCGAGGTGGCCGCCTCGGGGGTCCGCACGGAGAGGCCGATCAGGGCGCCGATCCAGGTGAAGGCGTAGCCGGACAGGAGCAGCAGTCCGAAGGCGCCGAGCACCTTGGCGGCGTTGGTGTCGCCGTCCGATCCCACGCGCCAGCCGACCAGCAGGGCGACGACGGCGAGGACCAGCAGGGTCAGGGAGGTCTGGACGAGGTCGGCCAGCGTGCGCCCGGTGAGCACCGCTCCGCGCGCCATGGGCAGGGAGCGGAACCGGTCGATGAGGCCCTTGTGCATGTCGTCCGCGATGCCCGCGCCGGCGCCCGCGGTGGCGAAGGTGACGGTCTGCGCGAAGATGCCGGCCATCAGGAAGTTCCGGTAGTCGGTGGCGCTGGTGCTGCCGCCGATCTGCATGGAGCCGCCGAACACGTACGAGAACAGCACGACGAACATGACCGGCTGGATGAGCCCGAAGATCACCATCTCCGGGATGCGGGACATCCGGATCAGATTGCGCTTGGCGATGACGAGGGAGTCCCGCACGGACTGGGTCAGGGCGTTGCCCGGGGCCGAGATCTGCACGGTGTCGGTGGCGGCGCTCACTTGGCGGTCTCCTTCGGGTGCTTGCGGCTCTTGGCGTCCCCGGCCCCGGGCCCGGCTGCTGCCTCCGACCCCGACCCCGCCCCCTCGTCGTCTCGCTCCTCGGCGAGGTGACCGGTGAGCGAGATGAAGACGTCGTCCAGGGTCGGGCGGCGCAGTCCGATGTCGTCGATCTCGATGCCGCGGGCGTCCAGCTCGCGGATCACCTCGGCGAGGAGCTTGGCGCCGCCGGACACCGGGACGGTGAGCTTGCGGGTGTGCTCCTCGACCTTGGTCTCCCCCTTGCCGAAGCCGAACAGCACCTCGGAGGCGGTCGCGATGTGCTCCCGGTCGTGCACGACGACCTCGACGCGCTCGCCGCCGGTCTGCGCCTTGAGCTGGTCGGAGGTGCCGCGGGCGATGACGCGGCCCTGGTCGACGACGCAGATGTCGTGGGCGAGGTGGTCGGCCTCCTCCAGGTACTGCGTGGTCAGCAGCAGCGTCGTGCCGCCGGAGACGAGCTGCTTGATGACCTCCCAGAGCTGCTGGCGGTTGCGCGGGTCGAGGCCGGTGGTCGGCTCGTCCATGAACATCACGGGCGGCGAGACGACCAGCGCGGCGGCCAGGTCGAGCCGGCGGCGCATACCGCCCGAGTACGTCTTCGCGGGGCGGTCGGCCGCTTCCGTCAGGTGGAACTGCTCCAGCAGCTCGGCCGCCCGCACCTTGGCCGCCTTCGCCCGCATCTGGTAGAGCTGGCCGACCATCTGGAGGTTCTCGCGGCCCGTCAGGTACTCGTCGACCGCGGCGAACTGCCCGGAGAGCCCGACCGAGCGGCGTACCGCGTCGGGGTGCTTGAGGACGTCGATGCCCGCGACGACCGCCCGGCCGCTGTCGGGCCGCAGCAGGGTGGTGAGACAGCGGACGGCAGTGGTCTTGCCCGCGCCGTTCGGCCCGAGCAGGCCCAGCACGGTGCCCTCGGGGACATCGAGATCGACGCCGTCCAGAGCCCTTACGTCACCGAAGGTCTTCACCAGGCCTTCGGCATAGATGGCGCCTGGCATGTGAGGTCTCCCAAAAAGTTGGAGAAGTCCTGCGGAAAAGATCCTAGGTTTGCGTGGTGTGCGCCGCGCGAGGGACGGAGCGCCGCCCGGACGGGGGAACGCCGCCCTTTTCGCGAGGGCACGGGTGTGGCGAGGAACACACGGTATCGCGATGTATCGCGTCTCTCAACAGATTTGTCCGGCCCGTCACGGCGAACGGCCGGTCTCAGTCGATGACCGTGTAACCCGCCGTACGCAGCGCCCTGTTGACCTCGGCGCAGTGCTCGGGCCCCTTCGTCTCCAGGTGCAGCTCGACCTCCACCTCCGTGAGCCCGAGCCGCGGATCGGTCCGGACGTGGCTCACGTCCAGGACATTAGCGTCGGCCACTGACAACACCCCCAGAAGCGTCGCCAGGGCGCCGGGCCGGTCCGTCAGCCGCAGCGTGACGGCCAGGTAGCGGCCCGCCGCGGCCATGCCGTGCCGCAGGATGCGCTGGATCAGCAGCGGGTCCACGTTCCCGCCGGACAGCACCGCCACCACCGGCCCCTCGAAACTCCCCGGCTCGCTCAGCAGCGCGGCGACGGGACTGGCGCCCGCCGGTTCGACGACCAGCTTCGCCCGCTCCAGGCACAGCAGCAGCGCGCTCGACAGATGGTTCTCCGAGACCGTGCGCACGTCGTCCACCAGGTCGTGGACGATCCGGAACGGCACGTCGCCCGGCCGCCCGACCCTGATGCCGTCCGCCATCGTCGCCGGGTTCTCGATCGCCATCGGGCGCCCCGCCGCCAGCGAGGGCGGATACGCCGCGGCGCCCGCCGCCTGCACACCGACCACCCGCACGTCCGGACGCAGCGCCTTCACCGCCGTCGCGATCCCCGCCACCAGGCCGCCGCCCCCCATCCCGACGACGATCGTGCGGACCTCCGGGCACTGCTCCAGGATCTCCAGGCCGACCGTGCCCTGCCCGGCGATGATGTCGGGGTGGTCGAACGGGTGGATGAACACCGCGCCCGTCTCGGCCGCGTACTCCTGGGCGGCGGCCAGCGTCTCGTCGACCACCTGACCGTGCAGCCTCACCTCGGCGCCGTACTCGCGGGTGGCCGCGACCTTCGGCAGCGGCGCGCCCGACGGCATGAACACGGTCGAGCGCACCCCGAGCAGCGAGGAGGCGAGGGCGACACCCTGCGCGTGGTTGCCGGCGCTCGCCGCGACGACCCCGGCGGCCCGCTCCTCGGGCAGCAGACCCGCGATCCGCACGTAGGCGCCGCGCAGCTTGAAGGAGCCGGTCCGCTGGAGGTTCTCGCACTTGAGGTGCACCGGCGCGCCGACCAGCTGGGACAGGTGCCTGCTGCCCTCCATCGCGGTCATCCGCGACACGCCGGAGAGCATCTTCTGCGCCCCGCGCACGTCGTCCAGGGTCACCGTCGGCAAGGAGTCAGCCGTCCTGTAGCTCATGACCACCAGTCTCGCAGTTCACAGCCCGCCCCTCCTCGTGTGACCACCGGGCGAGACTGGATTGCCCAGCGCCGGTACGGCCCGCGCCCCGGCCGCGTACCCTGTCCCCCAACCCAGGACCCCACGCATGAATTGAGCCCCCGGCCATGCCCACAACACCTGAAATGTCGATGGACATGACGACCGTCGGTGACACCGGTCTTCTCGACACGCTGCAGCACGAGGTGGCGGTGTTCGCGCGCCGCGCGGAACAGACCCGGCTCGGCGGGGTGGGACAGGTGCGCAACTCCATGGACCGCGCCGCGTACCTGCTGCTCAACCGGCTGGACAAGGAAGGCCCGATGGGCGTCAAGGCGCTCGCCGCGAGCATGGGCATCGACTCCTCGACGGTCACCCGTCAGGTCGCACCGCTCGTCGACACCGGCCTCGTCAAGCGCACCTCGCACCCCGAGGACGGGCGCGCCGTCGTACTCCAGCTCTCCCCGCGCGGGCAGTCCCGCCTGGAGGAAGTGCGCTCGTCGCGGCGTCAGTTGATGGCCGAGCTGACACACGACTGGGCGCCGGAGGAGCGCGACGCGTTCTGCACGCTCCTCACGCGCTTCAACGGCGCGCTGTCCGCCCGCCAGGCCGCACAGGGCGGCCCGGCGACGGAGCCCCCGTCGACTTCCTGACCGGCACCCCGGCCTTCCGGCCCGCCCGCCGCGCACCGTCCGTTTCCGCACGCCGACCGGCCGCGGACCGTCCGCAGCACTCCCGGGCCCGACCGGCCACCTCTTCCCCTCCCTCACGCACGCGCGCGCCCGGTACGCACGCGCGTGCGTACGCGCATGTACGCCCGCCTCTTGACCGGGAGGCCGGGCCTGGCCTCATATGAGAGCGGGCCCCGCCGTACACGGTCCGGTACGCCGTGCACGGCCGGGACCACCGTTCCCTTCAGGTCCCCCGGACCCCTCCGGGTCACCCTCAGGCGGGAGGCGCGGTGCGAGAACGGCGGGCGTTCCAGAGCGCTCGCCGCGCCCGGGAGTTCGAGGCGTTCGTCGCGGGCGCGGCAGGGCGGCTGCTGCATGCCGCCACGCTGCTCACGGCCGAGACACCGGACGCCAACCCGCGCGCGCGGCGCCTGCTGACCCAGGCCCTGGCCCACACGTACGCCTCCTGGGACCGGCTCCGCGGCGAGGACCCCTACGACCGCGCCCGCCAGGAGCTGGCCGTCCGCTTCGCGCACGCGGCCTGGCACCAGTACGGCGGCCTCGGCCGGGCCCGCCCCGACCCCGGCAGCGTCCTGGCGCGGCTCACCCCCCAGGAACGGCTGATCCTGGTCCTGCGCCTGTACGAGGGAGTCGCCGAGGAACAGACGGCGGCGCTGCTCGGCCTGCCCCCCGAACGCGTCCGCGCCATCTGCGCCCGGGCGATGACGACCCTGCTGCATCCGCCCCGCGGACCGGCACCGGCCCTGGCGGAGGTGGCCCCGTCGTGAACCAGCCCGAACGGGAGGCCGCCGTACGGCGGATGCTGGAGCAGGACCCGCCGCAGGTGCCGCCCGACCTGTACCCGGCGGTCGTACGGCGCGGCGGGCGGATGCTGCGCCGCCGCACCGCCGCCCGTCGGCTGCTGTGGCTGCTGCTGTTCGCGGCGGCCGTCGCCTTCGTCGTGTGGGCGTCGGCGGCGCGCCCCTGGGTGGAGCCGCCGTCCGACACGACCCCACCCCTCACCGGCTGGTGAGCGCCGGCTAGCCGAGGGCCTGCTGGAGGTCCTGGAGCAGGTCGTCGACGTTCTCGATGCCCACGGACAGGCGCACCAGGTCGGCGGGCACCTCCAGGAGCGAGCCGGCCGTGGAGGCGTGCGTCATGCGCCCCGGGTGCTCGATCAGGGACTCGACGCCGCCCAGGGACTCGCCGAGCGTGAACACCTTGGCGCGGTTGCAGACCTCGACGGCCGCCTCCTCGCCGCCCTCGACGCGGAAGGAGATCATGCCGCCGAACGCCCGCATCTGCTTGGCGGCGACCTCGTGACCGGGGTGCTCCGGCAGACCCGGGTACAGCACGCTCGTCACGCGCGCGTGCCGCGTGAGCATCTCGGCGACCCTGCCGGCGTTCTCGCTGTGCCGGTCCATGCGCACGGACAGCGTCTTGGTGCCGCGCAGCACCAGCCAGGAGTCGAAGGGCCCGGCGACCGCGCCCATCGCGTTCTGGTGGTACGCCAGCTCCTCGCCGAGTTCCGCGTCACCGGTGACCAGGGCGCCGCCGACGACGTCCGAGTGGCCGCCCATGTACTTGGTCAGGGAGTGCACGACGACGTCCGCGCCGAGCGCGAGCGGCTGCTGGAGGTAGGGGGTCGCGAAGGTGTTGTCCACGACGAGGCGGGCGCCCGCCTCACGCGCGACCTGGGCGACCGCCGCGATGTCGGTGATGCCGAGCAGCGGGTTGGACGGCGTCTCCACCCAGATCGCCTTGGTCTTCGGGGTGAGCGCGGCCCGTACCGCCGCGGGGTCGCTGGTGTCCGCGACCGACCACTCCACGCCCCAGCGGGAGACGACCTTCGCGAAGAGACGGAACGTGCCGCCGTAGGCGTCGTTCGGGATCACCACGTGGTCGCCGGGGCTGAGCAGCGTACGCAGCAGGCAGTCCTCGGCAGCCAGTCCGGACGCGAACGCGAGCCCCCGGCGCCCGCCCTCCAGGGCGGCGAGGTTCTCTTCCAGGGCGGTCCTCGTCGGGTTGGCGCTGCGGCTGTACTCGTAGCCGCCGCGCAGCCCGCCGACGCCGTCCTGCTTGTAGGTCGAGACCTGGTAGATCGGCGGGACGACCGCGCCGGTGAGGGGATCGGCGGTGTTGCCCGCGTGGATCGCCAGAGTCTCGAAGTGCTGACTGATGTGCCTGTCGCTCATGGGCACCGAGGGTAGTGCTCCCGCGGCGCCGATGACGGCACGCGGCCCGCCGGAGCGTGCGGACGGGCGCGGACGGGGGCGGATCGGCGCCGCTCCGGGGCGCCCGAGAGGCCCCCGGGAGGCCCCCGGCGGGTATCGGGCCGACCGGGTTCGCCAATTGTCGGACCCGTCTGGTTCGCTTGAGGCATGGAGATTCTCTGGGTCCTGATGGCGGCGCTGATGATGGGGATGGTCCTCTGGCCCCTCGTCCTGCGCCGGCGGGCCGGTATTCAGCAGGTCGCGCCCGGCGACCCGGACGCCGCGGACCCGGCGAACTACGGCTTCGTCCGCCAGGAGGAGCTGGACATCCGCATGCCGGGCCCGGACGGCGACCTCGTCGACGTCCTGGACCTGGTGCAGCGCACCCAGGACTACCGGGCCGCCTCGCAGCTCCTGGCGGGCACGGAAGCGGACGGCGAGCGCCGCTGGCAGCGGGTGCAGGCGTTCGCCGGCGCGGCCTCGCTGGAGCTCCAGCGGCGACCGGGCGGCGTCAGCGACGTGCCGGGCGGTCAGTGGCTGCGCGTGTGGCGGACCGAGGCGCCGAAGGACGCGGGCGGCGCGGCCGTGCACGCCGAGTTCCTGGTGCAGCAGGCGTGGCGGACGTCGACGCCGGGGACGGACGAGTTCCGGATCATCATGGAGGAGGCCCGGGCGGCGTGCGGTGACGCGGCGCTGCTGGCCCCCGGTGACCCGATCCCGTACATCATCGAGCTCTCCGTGGCCCGTGGACTGGCCTACGACCGGGCCGGGTTCGAGCAGCTCTGGCTCAAGATCCTGGACCGGGCGCCGGCCCACCTGGGCGCGCACCTGGCGGCCCTGCACTACTGGTGCGAGAAGTGGCACGGCTCGCGCGAGGTGGCGTACTCGTTCGCGGAGGCCGCCGCGACCCGCGCCCCCCGGGGTTCGCTGCTGGCCGCGCTGCCCCTCTTCGCCGTCTTCGAGCACCTGCCCGAGGTGAACCTGGTCAGCAGCTTCTACCAGAGCGAGGTCGTGACGAAGGCCGTGCACGGCGCGCTGTTCGCGGTGCACGCGGCCCGCCCGGACGACCCGATGCTGGCGCACGTCCGCCACCTCCTGGTCTTCTTCCTGGTCCGCGGTGAGCGCTGGTCCGAGGCGATGAACCAGCTGGTCCACATCGACGGGCACGTCGGCGCCCTCCCCTGGAGCCTGACGTCCGACCCGGCGGCGGACTACGCGGTCTACCGCGCCCTGGCCGTGGCGGGGTACGAGGCGAACGGCGGAAACCCGGCGACGCTGCCGCAGTGACGCGGGACCGGGACCAGGACCGGGGCGGGGGCGGGGTGACGCCGGTCCGGCCGACTCCCGGGCACGGATGAGCGGCCCGCACGGATCGGCGGAATGCCCGACCGGGCGGCTCGGTTGACGTGCGTGGACCCATCCCTGCGACCCCGTGGAGACCGCGTGTTCCAGTACGGCCGTACGCCCAGGCTGCCCACGCGCGAACAGGCGCTGACGGGCCGCCCCGAGCCGATGTTCGCCGTCCCCGCCCGGCACACCGTGCTCGGGACGCCGCTCGCCGGCCCCTATTCGGAAGGGCTGGAGGTCGCCGACTTCGCCCTGGGCTGCTTCTGGGGCGCCGAGCGCGCGTTCTGGAGACTGCCCGGTGTGTACACGACCCTGGTCGGCTACCAGGGCGGCTACACCGAGCACCCCGCGTACGAGGAGGTCTGCTCGGGCCTGACCGGTCACACGGAGGCGGTCCGGGTGGTCCACGACCCCGCGCGGATCACGTACGAGGAGCTTCTGCGGGTCTTCTGGGAGTCGCACGATCCGACCCAGGGCTTCCGTCAGGGCAACGACGTGGGCACCCAGTACCGCTCCGCCCTGCACACCCGCACGCCGGCCCAGGCGGCGACCGCGGCGGCGTCGCGCGAGGCGTACCAGAAGGTGCTGACCGCGGCGGGCCACGGCACGATCACCACGGAACTCCTCCCGGCGGAGGGCCGCCCCTTCTACCCGGCGGAGCCGTACCACCAGCAGTACCTGGACAAGAACCCGGCGGGGTACTGCGGAATCGGCGGGACGGGGGTCTCCTGCCCGGTCGGGGTGGCCCGGGCGGACGGATGAGCGGCGTCCCGCCGGTGGCCACGGCGACATCGGGCATCTGCTGACCGGCTCCGTTCACTGGGGAGCGACGCGCAGGGGTACATGTCGGCGGACGGCCCGTGAGACGTCGCGCCGCGAACGACCGGAGCGGGCCGGTCGGTCAGCCCGACCCCCGCCGTTCGGCGAGCGTGCGCACGGCCAGTGCGCACGCCGCCCACCGCGCCCCGTCCCGGGTGCGCACGACCTTCACGGGCGGCTCGGCGCAAGGGCTGCCGTGCCAGGTGCACCGGGCCTCCCGGTACGACACGCTCTTCGGATCGAGCCCTTCGGGGAAGTCCGGCCACGCGTCAACCGTCGTCATAGCCCCACGCCAGTGAGACGGCACCGCACTGCGCAGCGCCTCGGAGGAGTCGGGCTGTACAGACGGGGGTGCGTCGTCAAAGGGCGCTCCGCGACCCGGGCCGGCCCACTCGCCTGTGCCCGAAAGCGCCGAGGGCGCCCCCGGACGTGTGGTCCAGTGGGCGCCCTTGGCGGGTGGTCCCCCTTGGGAGGACTAGATGGTGGCGGTGTCGATCACGAAGCGGTAGCGGACGTCGCTGGCCAGGACGCGCTCGTAGGCATCGTTGATCTCGGACGCGCTGATCAGTTCGATCTCGGCGCCGAAGCCGTGCTCGGCGCAGAAGTCGAGCATCTCCTGGGTCTCCCGGATGCCGCCGATGGCCGACCCGGCGAGGGTCTTGCGACCGCCGATCACGGAGAACAGGTTGAGCGCGACGGGCTCCTCGGGCGCGCCCACGTTCACGAAGGCGCCGTCCGCCTTGAGGAGGGACAGGTAGGCGTCCAGGTCGAGCGGCGCCGAGACGGTGGACAGGATCAGGTCGAACGTGCCGCGCAGCTCCTCGAAGGTCTTCGGGTCGCTGGTGGCGTAGTAGTGCGAGGCGCCCAGCTTCAGCCCGTCGTCCTTCTTGCGGAGCGACTGGGAGAGCACCGTCACCTCGGCGCCGAGCGCGTGCGCGATCTTGACGGCCATGTGGCCGAGACCGCCCATGCCGAGGACGGCGACCTTCTTGCCGGGGCCCGCGTTCCAGTGCTTCAGCGGGGAGTACGTGGTGACGCCGGCGCAGAGCAGCGGCGCGGCCTCGTCGAGGGCCAGGCCCTCGGGGATGCGGACGGTGTAGTTCTCGTCGACGACGATGTGGGTGGAGTAGCCGCCGTAGGTGGGCTCACCGTTCTTGTCGACGGCGTTGTACGTGCCGGTCATGCCCTTGGAGCAGTACTGCTCCAGGCCGGCCTTGCAGTTGTCGCACTCGCGGCAGGAGTCGACCATGCAGCCGACCCCCACGCGGTCGCCGACGGCGAACTTGCTGACACCGGAGCCGACCTCGGTGACGATGCCCGCGATCTCGTGACCCGGCACCATCGGGAAGATGGCCTCGCCCCAGCCCTCACGGGCCTGGTGGATGTCCGAGTGGCAGATGCCCGCGAACTTGATCTCGATCAGGACGTCGAACTCGCCGACCTCACGTCGCTCGATGGTCGTGCGCTCCAGCGGAGCCTTGGCGGCGGGGGCGGCGTACGCAGCAACAGTGGTCATGCCGTGGGTTCTCCTAGGAAGTCTGTCGCACCCGGCCGTCTGCTGACCGGGCACGTCGACCAGCGTGCCCCCTCGTTCCGCATTCACCCAGGTCACAGCTCTGCCTACGTACAGTGGTCCTACTACTGACGGGGTCAGGTTCCTGGGCGTACGACCGTGAATACTGGACGCATGGACGAACAGGCCTCCCATGAGCCCGCCGGGGACGCGGGGCAGTCGCTGGACCGGCGTGCCGAGCTCAGCGAGTTCCTGCGCACCCGCCGCGCCCGGCTCAAGCCGGAGGACGTGGGGCTGCCGGACTTCGGCCGGCACCGCCGGGTGCCCGGACTGCGCCGCGAGGAGCTGTCCCAGCTCGCCGGGGTGTCCGTGGCGTACTACACGCGCCTGGAGCAGGGGAACGGGCGCAACGTCTCCGCGGAGGTCCTGGACGCCATCGCCCGCGCGCTGCGGCTGTCCGACGCCGAGCACGCCCATCTGACGCACCTCGCCAAGCCCAAGCAGCACAAGAAGAAGCAGACGGCCCGGCCGCAGCAGGTGCGCGGGGCGCTGCGGCAGCTGCTGGACACGCTGGACGGCACGCCCGCGTACCTCACCGGCCGGCGTGCCGACGTCCTCGTCTGGAACCGGATGGCCGCGGCCGTCTTCGGCGACTGGGCGGAGCTGCCGCCGCAGGAGCGGAACTGGGCGCGGCTGGTGTTCCTGAAGCCGGAGTACCGGGAGCTGTTCGTGGACTGGGAGCAGAAGGCGAGCGACGTCGTCAGCTTCCTGCGCATGGACGCGGGCTGCCATCCCGACGACCCCCGGCTGTCCGCCCTGGTGGGCGAACTGTCGGTGAAGAGCGAGGAGTTCCGGCGGCTCTGGGCGACGCACGACGTCAAGGAGAAGAGTCACGGGGTGAAGCGGCTGCACCATCCGCTGGTGGGCCCGCTGACGCTGTCCTTCGAGACGTTCCGGCTGCCGGACGACGGCGAGCAGGCGCTGGTCACGTACCACGCCGAGCCGGGGTCCGCCTCGGCGGACGCCCTGCGGCTGCTGGCGTCGTGGGGCACGGACGCGACGCGCGCCGGGGCGGCGACCCCGCAGTAGGGGCCCCGGTCCCGCGGTAGGGCGGCGGCGCGTCCTGCGGCTCGCCTCGGACCCACCCCGGTGATGGGCCCCGGGTCCGGGCCCGGCACCGCTCCCCCGCCCTCGACCAAGCCCGCTGCCGCAGCGCAGCCGCAGCGACACGGCTTCCCGTGCCCGCCGCCCGCTCTACCCCCGATACGGCGGCGCCGCCCCCCACGTCCACTTGGGGACGGGCTGCTCCGCCGGTGGGGCCGCGTCCGGGCCGGAGAAGTGGACGGCGAGGCGGGTGCCCCACTCCGCGTAGGCGACGAAGGCGGAGCGGAACTCGGGGTCGGTGGGGAGGCCGGCGTCGTCGGCCGCGTCCTGGAGGAGGTTGACCCAGCGGCGGCGCTGGGGCTCGGTGATGCCCTTGCCGAGGTGCTTGGCGACCATGTGGCCGTGTCCGCCCTGTGTCTCGGAGTAGGCCGTGGGCCCGCCGAAGACCTCGCCGAGCCAGAGCGCGACGTGGGCGGCGTGCTCGGGCGCGAGGCCGGCGAAGACGGGGGCGAGGACGTCGTCCTTGAGCACCTTCTCGTAGAACGCCTCGGTGAGCCGGGCGAAGGCCTCGGCGCCGCCCGCCCAGGAGTAGAGGGTCGGCACGGCCGCGCCGGTGCCGCGCACGGTCGTCGGCTTGTAGTGGCGCATCTCCTCGATGTCGCCGACGTAGGGGCGGATCTCGGCGAGGAAGTCCGTGAACAGCTCCGATTCCCGGAAGCCCTCCAGGTGGTCCTCGGTCGAGGTCCAGGTGATCCGCAGCACGAAGTGCTCGAAGTCCTCCTCGCAGCGGGCCAGTTCGTAGTCGACGCACTGCGGGGCCGCCGCGAGCTGGGCGGCGGCCCGGGTGTAGGCGGCCAGGAACTCGGCCGACTGGTGCTCGGGGATCCGGTACCGGATGTACTCCACGGTCGATACGGTCATGCCCCCACACAAACACGGACGGCCCGCGGAAGCTCGGCTTCCGACGGGCCGTCGCGCGTATCAGCGCTGGGCGAAAAACGGCCGGCGCCCGGCGGAGGCCGGGACCGGGCCCGTCCGGCGGGTCACGCGGACCCCGCCGGACGGTTCCGGATCACTTCCCGTAGTACGCGTTGTAGATCGAGATCGTCGACTTGTTGCCCTTCTTGTCGGTGATCTTGGCGTGGAACGAGATGCCCTTGCCCTTCTCCGGGTTGGTCACCTCGACCTTGCCGTTCTTCACGGTGAGCCGGGTCCAGGTCTGGCCGTAGTCGTACGAGACGTACACGTACAGCGACCTGAGGTTGCCGCCGGCCGCCGCGCCCTGCACGGTGACCGGTACCGACGCCTTCTTGCCGGCCTCGACGCGGCTGTCCAGTCCGGTGGCGGCGTTGAAGCGGACCGTGGAGGCGGGCAGCTTCGCGCTGTCGACCTTCTTGGACCGGAACGTCCAGCTGGCGTCGATCCGGGTGGAGGCCGCGGCGACCTTCACGCTGCGCTTGACCGACGTGGTCAGCTTGTACTCGGCCTCGCCCGCCGGGACCTTGAACGCCCCGTCACCGAAGAGCGGGTCCTCGTTCGAGCCCACCTTGGTGCCGTTGCGGTACAGCGTCGTGGCGGCCGAGGTGAACACGGACGAGCCGGAGTGCGTCTTGCCGTCGGCGAACAGCGGCAGGTAGCCGGAGATCTCGTTGCCCTCGCGGAACAGGCCGTAGGACCCGCCGATACGCGGACCGAAGACGGCCGTGTTGAAGGTCTTCTCGTAGCTCTTGCCGCCGGTGAAGCCCTGCGCGTTGCCGAGGGTGTAGAACGCGTCGCTGACCGGCCAGCCGTCCTCGTCGATCCCGGCGATCTGCTCGAAGTCGATGCTCCACTTCACCCCGCCGGTGGTGGACAGGTGCAGCGTCCGGGTGCCGGGCAGGGTCTGCTGGATGCCGATGGCGGAGCCGCCGAAGCTGCCGGGCAGCCAGCCGAACGCCGTGACGGCGCCCTTCTTGCCGCTGGAGGAGGCACCGAGACCGATCTTCACCGAGGCCAGTTCGCTCGCCTTGTAGTGCTTGGTGTAGCCGGTGGCCACCTGCTTGACCTTGGCGGCCGTGGTGGTGTCGTACTCCTCGTCGTCACCCTTGGTCCAGTGCGCGTCCCACTGCTGGGAGAGCGAACCGTCGGTGATCTGCGGACCGAGGTGGGCGGTACGGAAGTTCGCGTACGAGTCCAGCCACCAGCCGTACGAGTAGCTGGCGTTCGCCGTCTCCAGCGTGAAGTCCGGTGACGCGAAGGCCGACTTGGCCGCCGCGTCCGGCACCGTGATGTCCACCGGCCTGGTGGTCCGCGCGTCCAGCGTGATCGTCGTGTCCTTGGCGATGTTCAGCTTGGGCTGGGCGATCCAGTCGGCGCCCTTGGCGAAGTCCTCCGGGTCCACGAAAAGCGCGGAGTTGAGGATGTAGCCGCCCTTGGGGACGCGCACCTCGACCGTGCCGGAGGCGTCGTAGGGCGAGAACCGCATCTCCTTGGCGAGGCCCGAGACGCCGGTCAGGCCCGTGTCGTAGTTCACCGCCGGCGTGCCGTCGCGGCCGATGTGCTTGAGCGTGACCGTGTACGACTCCACCTCGCGCTGCACCGCGGCCGCCGTGCGGACGCTCTGCCCGCCGCCGCTCGCGGTGACGTACGCGGAGTAGGCGCCGTCCGTGGTGCCGCCCAGCCTGGTGTCGGCCGTGAGTCCGACGGACGCCTTGCCGCCGGCCGGGACGGTGACCGTCTTCGCGCCGAGGGTGAAGAAGCCGGCGGGAGCCGCCTGGCCCTTGGGGTTGGTGCCGGCCACCGTGAGGTTCAGCGTGACGGCGGCCGTGCCGAGGTTGTGGTAGGTGATCTGCTTGGTGACCGGGGTGTCGTCTGCGTGGGGCCACTGCTGGACGCCGAAGGCCGCCGACACCGGGTCGGCGATCACGGACTGCTTGATGGCCTTGTCGACCTGGATGCGGCCCGAACCCTGCTGGAACGGCGTGTACTTGCCGCCCTTGGCGGAGCCGGTCAGCGCGCCCTTCAGCTCGGTGTACGTCCAGTCGGGGTGCTGCTGCTTCAGGATGGCGGCGGCGCCCGCGACGTGCGGGGTCGCCATCGACGTACCCGAGATGCTCAGGTAGCCGGCCGGGTTCTGGCCGACCTCCTTGTCGATGACGCTGCCGGGGGCCGCGGCGGCCGTGATGTTCACGCCGGGCGCGGTGACGTCGGGCTTGATCGCGCCGTCGAGGCCGGGGCCGCGGCTGGAGAAGGAGGCCAGCTTGTCGCTGTCGTCGACGGCGCCGACGGTGAGCGCGGCGGCCGCGCTGCCCGGGGAGCCGACGGTCTGCTCGCCGAACTCGCCGTCGTTGCCGGCGGCGATGGCGAACAGGATGCCCTTCTCGGCGGAGAGCTTGTCGACCTCGGCCTCCAGCGGGTCGATCTCCGGGGTGTCCCCGCCGCCGAGGCTGAGGTTGACGACGTCGGCGCCCTGCGCGGCCGCCCACTCCATGCCGGCGAGGATCTCGGAGTCCTCGCCGTAGCCGGTGTCGTTGAGCACCTTGCCGTTGAGGATCTTCGCGCCGGGCGCGACACCCTTGAACTTGCCGTTCGACTTCGCGCCCGTGCCCGCGGCGATGGACGCGACGTGCGTGCCGTGGCCGTAGTGGTCGGTGGCGTCGGCCGCGGTGGAGAAGTTCTTGGACTCCACCACCTGGTCCTCGAGGTCCGGGTGGCTCGCGTCGACACCGGTGTCCAGGACGGCGATCTTGACGCCCTTGCCGTCGTAGCCCGCCGCCCACGCCTTGGGGGCGCCGATCTGCGGCACGGACTTGTCGAGGCTGGCCTTGCGGACGCCGTCCAGCCAGACGTGGGCGATGCCGGAGGCGGCCGAGCCCTCGTCGGTGACCGCGGTCCACAGCCGGCCCGCGTCCTGCTTCGGCGTCAGCACCGCGTCCGCGTTCAGGGTCTTCAGGGTCCGGCGGACCTCGGTGTCCCCCGCGTCCCGGACGTCCGCCTTCGCGGCGGTGGCGGCGCCACGGTAGCCGACGATCACTTTGAGGCCCTGCTTCTGGGCCTTGCGGTTCGCGGACGTGTTCAGCTCGGTGACGTCGAAGAGCCGCTGGTCCAGCTTGCCGGTGGCTATCAGGCGCTGTGCGTCGGCCGGTATGACGAGGGTGTGCCCGTCGGCCTTGCGCACCTGCACGGGCAGGTGCTCGCGTCCCTTGGCGGGCTCGAACCCGACGACACGGCCCTTGGCACCGACGACGACACGGTCACCGGTGACGAGCGTGATGCGGTGCTTGGCCGTGAGGGCGCCCCCCGCCGGGCTGTTCGCGGCCTCGGCCCTGGCCGCCGACGCCGGGCTGGTCATACCCGCCGCCAGTGCCACCGCGGCCGCCGTGGCGATCGTGGCCGCGCATGCTTTTTTCACTTGTCTGCGCAAGTCTCCCCCTGAGTGATTTCCGGGTGAAATTCCCCTTTCACCCGGCCGGGGGCAGTTTCGTACGTCCGTACGTGCACCCCCCGGTGACCGCAGTATGCCCGGGGGGTGATCAGCCGCTCAATAGTGTGACGAGGGTGAAGAGTTGACGTCTTCCTTCCGTTCACCGCCCGAAAGGGACATGAACGTGCCGCTCCTCGTCACCGGACGTGTGCTCAGGCCGCCGCGTTCTCCTTGACGGTGATCCTGCCCTTGCGGATCGTCGCGACCCGCTGGGCCTTCCTCGCGATCGCGGAGTCGTGCGTGACCATGATGAACGTCAGCCCGTGCTCCTTCCACATGGTCTCCAGCACGTCCATGATCTCGTCGCGCATGGACTCGTCGAGGTTGCCGGTGGGTTCGTCGGCGAGCAGCACCTTCGGCCGCTTCACCAGCGCGCGGGCGATGGCGACGCGCTGCTGCTGGCCGCCGGACAGCTCGGCGGGCAGGTGTCCGAGCCGCTCGGCCAGCCCCACCGACTCCAGTGCCTCGGCGGCCCGTTGCCGCCGCTCCCTCGCCTTGAGCCGCATCGGTACGAGGGCGGTCTCGACGTTCTCCTGGGCGGTGAGCGTCGGGATGAGGTTGAAGCTCTGGAAGACGAAGCCGATGTTCTCGCTGCGCACCCGGGTCAGCCTGGCCTCCGACAGCTTCGCGAGGTCGGTGCCGTCGAGCTCGACGCTGCCCGCGGTCGGCCGGTCGAGTCCGCCGAGCATCTGCAGCAGGGTGGACTTGCCGCCGCCGGTGGGGCCCTGGATGACGAGGCGGTCGCCGTCCGCGATGGTGAGGTCGATCCCGGCGAGCGCGCCGACACCCTCCTTGCCCCGCTGATAGCGCTTGGTGACGCCTCTGAGTTCGTACATGGTCCAACTCCTGTGATGGGTAGGGCTGATGGGCGCCGGCGCGGCGGGGCTACTCGACCCGGCGCAGGGCGTCGGCGGGGCGCAGCCGGGAGGCGCGCCAGCCGCCGAAGGCGCCCGCGACGAGGCCGCCGGTGACGGCGAGCGCGACCGCCAGCGCGATGGTGCCGGGACTGACCGGTGCGGTGAGGGCGACGTCGAGGGCCTTGGACGCGGTCTGCCGGGCCGGGCCCACCATGCCGCCGGGGCCGCCGGGGCCGCCGCCCGAACCACCCACCTGGGCCTGGAGCGTGGGGCTGACGGCGGTGACGGCGTAGGCGCCCGCGAGCCCGAGGGCGATGCCGAGCACGCCGCCGACCAGGCCGTTCACCACGGCCTCGCCGACGACCTGGCGGGTCACCCGGCCGGACCTCCAGCCGAGCGCCTTGAGGGTGCCGAACTCGCGGACGCGGCGGGACACGGCCGAGGAGGTGAGCAGGCCGGCCACCAGGAAGGCGGCCACGAGCACCACGACGGACAGCCACTTGCCGACGCTGGAGGCGAGGTCGGACGCGGTCGACAGGGACCCGGAGACGGTGTCGGCGAGGTCGGCGGAGGTGGTGACGGTGGTACCGGAGATGTTCTTCTGGATCGTGCTCTTGACGGCGTCGATCCGCTGCGAGTCGGACGCCTTGACGTAGATCGTGGTGACCTTGTCCGCCGAGTCGCTCAGCTTCTGGGCCTGCCGGAGCGGGAGGTACAGGTTCGCCGCCGCGTCCCCGCTGTCCGGCGTCGCGATGCCGATGACCTTGTACTTGACGCCCTTGACGGTGACGGTGTCACCGAGCGCGAGCTTCTTCTGCTTCGCGTAGGAGGCGTCGGCGACGACCACCTTCGCGTCGGTCTCGGAGGTCTTGAAGGTGCGTCCGCTGGTGATCTTCGAGGAGGTCAGCGGGCCGAGGGCGGGCTCGGTGACGTCGGTGCCGTAGACGGAGTAGCTGTTGACGTCGAACTCGGCGCCGCCGCCCTCCACCCGGCCCTGCGGCGCGGGCTTCGCCCCCTGCTCGCCGCCGGCGCTCTGATCCTGCTTGAACTCGCCGCGCTTGAACTGGCCGCTGACCTTGACGACTTGGAGGCTCAGACCGCCGACGGCGTCCGAGACGCCGTCCTGCGCGGCGACCTTGCCGACGGTCTTCGCGGACAGGGTCTGGAAGCCCTGCACCAGGACGCGGTCGCTGCTCTGCTCCTCGTCGGAGTCGTCGGAGCGGGCGTCGAACTGGAAGCGCGGGCGGCCGCTGTCGGCCTGGGCCGCCGCGGCCTTGGTGACCGTCATGTCCGTGCCCAGCCCGTAGAGCGACTGGAGGACCTTGCCCTGCGCCTTCTCCATCCCCGAGGAGACCGAGCTGACGACGATGACCAGGGCGATGCCGAGAGCGAGTCCGGAGGCGACGACGAGGGCCGCTTTTCTGCGGCGGCGCAGTTCGCGCCTCAGGTAGGTGAAGAACATGGCCGCACGCTAGGTACGGCGCGTGATGAGGGGATAAGCCCGCCATAAGAGAAGGATGAGAAGGCCGTACGGCACGGTGACGGCACCCTGGGCGCCGCATCGGGCCTCCGAGGCGGAGCGGGACGTGCGCGGCACGGAACGGGCCGGGGAACGCGAGAGCGGCGGCCCCCTGCCGGGAGACCGCCGCTCGGGACCGCTGAGGGGGCGTCAGGCCGCCGCGCCCGCCTTCCAGGTGGCCCAGTCCATGTTCCAGTCGCTCAGACCGTTGTCCGGGGAGATCGTCTTGTCGCCGGTGTTCTTGACCACGACGACGTCACCGATCAGGGAGTTGTTGTAGAACCAGGCCGCGGGCGTGTTCGGGTCGTTGGCGCCCTTGGTGTCCGACAGGCCCACACAGCCGTGACTGGTGTTCACCGAGCCGAAGATGGACTTGGCTCCCCAGTAGTTGCCGTGGATGAAGGTGCCGGAGGCGGACAGCCGCATGGCGTGCGGCACGTCCTTGATGTCGTACTCGCCCTTGCCGTCCTCCTTGGTGAAGCCGACGGTCGAGCCGTCCATCCGGGTCTCCTTGAACTTCTCGGAGATCACCATCTGGCCTTCGTACGTCTTGTTCTCCGGAGCGCCCGCGGAGATCGGGATGGTCTTGACGGTCTTGCCGTCCCGGGTGATCTTCATCGTCTTGGTCTCGGCGTCGACGACGGAGACCTGGTTGCGGCCGATCTTGAAGGTGACCGTCTTCTGCTGGACGCCGTACACGCCGTTCGCGCCCTCGACACCGTCGAGGTTCAGCTTCAGGGTGACGGTCGAGCCGCTCTGCCAGTACTCCTCCGGGCGGAAGTCCAGGCGGTTGGGGCTGAACCAGTGCCCGACGACCTCCTGGCCGCTGGTGGAGGAGACGGTGATCCCCTTCTGCACGGCGGACTTGTTGGTGATCGCCTTGTCGAAGTTGATCGAGACCGGCATGCCGACGCCGACGGTGGCGCCGTCCTCGGGCGTGAAGTTGCCGATGAAGCTGTTGGCCGGGGAGACCGTGGTGAACGAGGCGTTCTCGTGGGCGGCGCGGCCCGCGGAGTCCTTCGCCTCGGCGGTGAGCTTGTAGGTCGTGGCGCGCTCGAGCTGGCCGGTGGGGGCCCAGCTCTTCTTGTCAGCGGATATCTGGCCGGCCACGGCGGTGCCCGCGGCGGTCTTCAGCGTGACCTCCGTGAGCTTGCCCTTGCTCACGGTGACCTTGGTGCCGGTGTTGATGGAGGCGTTGTCGGAGCCGTCCTTGGGCGTGATCTTGATCTGGGCCTCGGACGTCTTCTTGGCGGCTGCCTCGTCGACCTTGGCCTGCGAGGTGCTGTCACCGCCGTCCGCCGCGCCGGCCGAATCGTCGCCTCCGCTGCACGCGGAGAGCACCAGCACCCCGCCGAGCAGTGCGGACGCGGCCATCAGACCCTTGCGCCGCTTACTGTCCGTCATCACACGCTTCTCCATCGTTGCCGAAAACCCGAAAACCCGAGAGTCCCGTTAAGAACTTCCAACGCTACGACCGGTACGTCCCGTTCCACATCCCTCGGATGTGTGGGCCACACCACGTCGGGTCGACCGGTCCGACGGGCGGACCGGGACCGACCGTGGTGCTCAGGTGGTCAGTGCGCCTGGTGAGACGAGGAAACCCCGGACGGCGGTTGCCCCCCGGGGTCACGTTTTCCCCAAGTCGCGTCAGCCGAGTCCGTTCTCCTCGTCGTCCTCCGCAGCATCATCCTCGTCCAGGTCCCAATCCGGCGAATCGGGGTCGTAGTCGATCTGCTCGCTGCTCCACGACGCCTGGGCGAGCTCGATCCCGGGCACCTCGCTGACCAGGTCGAACGGATCGACGAGGTAAGCGAGGGCCTCGGCAGTGTCTTCCGTCACCGCGCTCTCGGCGTGCGCCCGCTCGTCGGCCGGCATGTCCGTGTCCCCCGCGATCCGCTGGAGGGCGGCCTTGGTGACGGCGCCGCTGTCGTCGACCTCCAGCACCAGTTCGACCCGAAGCCGTACAAACCGTGATGTCTCAGGAGTACTCATGGGAGGGAGCGTACGGCCCGCACGATGCGCGACTTTCCCACGACCCGCGCTGTTCATTAGCATCGCCCCGCACGGCCAATTCGCCAGCGCCACAAGGGGATCGATATTCCGTGTCCGCCGCACGTCGATCGTTGCTGACCGCCACCGCCGCCGGGACCCTGCTGGGGGCCCTGTGGTTCGTCCCGTCCGCCAACGCCACACAGGACGACCCAGCACAGCACTCGGCGTCCATGACCCGCACCTCCGCCGAGACGGCGAACTCGTCGTCCTGGCCGGACTCCTCGGGGACCTCCCTCACCTCGACGTCCACGGACGTCACTCGGACCTCCGCCGAGACCACGGGTGACGGTGCCCGGCTCGCCGACACCGGCGGCGTCGACACCACGCCCTACGTCGTCGGCGGCACGCTCCTCCTCGGCCTCGGGGCCGGGTTCGTGGCGTACTCGGTGCGACGGGAGCGCGCGACCGCCTTCTGAGCAACGTACGACGGCCCGTTGAGCACGGCGGCCGCGGCACGCGAGAACCCGGGTGGACCCATGCGAGACCTGATCGAGCTGACCGACGTCGAGGCGCCCGCGTGGCCCCTCCTCACCGCGGACCTGGCCGCTAGCGAGGTGCACGTCGACGTGCTCCCCGTGGACCCGGAGCGGGCGCGCGCGTCCCTCCTGCAGATGCAGATCACCGCACGCTCCCGGCTGGGGGCGCTGGTCCTCAACTGCGGTGGCCTGGTGCTGGACAGCGGGTGGCTGCGCGTCTACGGCAGTCCCGGCGCGGCCGCGCCGTCGGCGCCGCCCGGACTGCGCGAAGTGCCCTCACTGGCCGAGGTCAACGGCTTCCCCGTGCGCTTCGACCCCGTATGGCGGCCGCGGGGGGCCCTCGTCGTCGGCCACGACGTGCTGGGCGGCGTCTTCGCGCTGAACGGGGCGGACCCACAGGTCTCGGGGCGGCCGGGCGAGCCCGGCGAGATGGTGTACTTCGCGCCGGACTCGCTGCGCTGGGAGGCGCTCGGAGCCGGCTACGGCCCGTGGCTCGCCTGGCTGTTGACCGGCGGCATGGAGCAGTTCTACGAGACCCTGCGCTGGCCCGGCTGGCGGGCCGAGTCGGGCGCGCTGACCGGATCGCAGGGGATCTCGATCGCGCCGTTCCTGTGGTCGGCCGAGGCCCGGCGGGACCTGGCGGCGACCAGCCGCCGCGCGGTCCCCCTCGCCGAACTCCTCGGCGTCAACCGGCACTTCTGCCTGGAACTCGACTCCGTGGACCCGGGGTTCCTGGGCGACGTGTAGCCGGCGTCTGCCGGGTGATCCCCACCGGCTGCGGCGTCCGGCGCGGTCGGCGGACCTGCCCGCCCGGTCCGACAGCGACGCCCACCGGGGGGCGCTCGCCGGCTGCGCCGTCCGGCGCGGTGCACGAACCTGCCCGCCCGGTCCGAGCGGGACCGGGCACAGTGCCCCGGCGCGGGTGCGCCGGGACCTCGACAGGCAGGGCGGGGCCTGTCGTCCGGGCCCGGCCGACCAATGTGACCGGCGTTCGTCACGGCCGGGGCCGGCCGGAAAAGGACGAGGAAGCCTAGGCCGCGCTGCGTCCGCCGCCGCCCTGGCCGCCGCGCTGCGGGGCACGGCCCCGGCCGCGCCCGCCCGAACCCGAGCGCGTACCGCCCGTGCCGGCTCCGGAACCGGCGGCGCCACGGCCCCCGGTGCCCGATCCGGTGCGGCCACCGGTAGCCGCGCCGGTACGGCCGCCGGCGGAGGCACCGGTGCGTCCGGCGGTGCCGCCGGCCGTACGGCCCCCGGCGCCGGTGCCGTTCGT
Source organism: Streptomyces sp. NPDC054842 (assembly GCF_053611025.1). Lineage (NCBI taxonomy): Bacteria > Bacillati > Actinomycetota > Actinomycetes > Kitasatosporales > Streptomycetaceae > Streptomyces > Streptomyces sp. NPDC054842. The sequence goes on along the minus strand of NZ_JBSGZN010000012.1, from coordinate 14,314 downwards.
ACGGCCGCCCGTGCCGGTGCCGCCGGTGCGGCCCGCGGAACCGGTGCGCCGGCCCGTGCCGGTGCCGGCGGCGGTCCTCGGCCGCGACCTGGGCCGCTGCTTCGGCTGCTCGACGGGCTGCGGGATCTCGATGACGACCGGGACGCCGGAGGGCTCGCGCGCCCCGGTGAGCCGGGCCAGCTCCTCGTCGCTGGACGTGACGCGGGCCGTGCGCGGGCTGATGCCGGCGTCGGCCATCAGCCGCGTCATCTCCCGCTTCTGCTCGGGCAGGACGAGCGTCACGACGCTGCCGGACTCGCCGGCCCGGGCGGTACGGCCGCCGCGGTGCAGGTAGTCCTTGTGGTCGGTCGGCGGGTCGACGTTGACCACGAGGTCGAGGTCGTCGACGTGGATTCCGCGGGCCGCGACGTTGGTCGCGACGAGCGCGGTGACGTCGCCGTTCTTGAACTGGTCGAGGGTGCGGTTGCGCTGCGGCTGGCTGCGTCCGCCGTGCAGGGCGGAGGCGCGCACGCCGTTGGCCAGCAGGCGCTTGGTGAACCGGTCGGCGCCGCGCTTGGTGTCCACGAAGAGGATCACCCGGCCCTCACGGGCCGCGATCCGCATCGCGACGGCCTTCTTGTCGGTCTCGTCGGCGACGTGCAGCACGTGGTGCTCCATCGTCGTCACCGCGCCGGCCGACGGGTCCACGGAGTGCACCACCGGGTCGGTGAGGAACATCCGGACGAGCCGGTCGATGTTCTTATCCAGCGTCGCCGAGAACAGCATCCGCTGCCCGTCCGGCTCGACCTGCTTGAGCAGCGCCGTGACCTGCGGCATGAAGCCCATGTCGGCCATCTGGTCGGCCTCGTCGAGGACGGTGATGGCGACCTGCTCCAGCGTGCAGTCCCCGCGCTCGATGAGGTCCTTCAGGCGGCCGGGGGTGGCGACCAGCACCTCGGCGCCGCGGCGCAGCGAACCCGCCTGCCGCCCGATCGACATGCCGCCCACGGCGACGGTCAGCCGGAGGTTGACGGCGGTCGCGTACGGGGTGAGGGCGTCGGAGACCTGCTGGGCCAGCTCACGGGTGGGCACCAGGACCAGCGCGAGCGGCGCCTTGGGCTCGGCGCGGCGGCCGGCGGTGCGGGCCAGCAGGGCGAGTCCGAACGCGAGCGTCTTGCCCGAGCCGGTGCGTCCGCGGCCGAGCACGTCGCGTCCCGCCAGGGTGTTGGGCAGGGTGGCGGCCTGGATCGGGAACGGCTCGGTCACACCCTGGGCCGTGAGGGTCTTCGTCAGCGCGGCCGGCATGTCCAGCGCGTCGAAGGACTCGACGGCGGGCAGTGCGGGCGTGACGGTCTCGGGCAGCGAGAATTCCTGCGGCGCCACGGCCTTGCGGACCGGGCCGCCCTTGCCGGCGCCCCTGGTGCCGTTCTTCTGGGGACGCCGGGCGGCGGCGCCGGTGGGCCGGCCCGAAGTGGTGCGGGCGGCGCGTTCGGATCGAGTCATGCTGGCTCTGGATTTCCTTCCTGGGCCCCGTAAAGAGCAGGAGTCGGGGCCCGCACCCGAGAGGTGTGGGCCCCGGCTCAAAAGAAGCGCGTCCCCGATGCAGACGGGGGCGTCGTTCCGTAAAACAAAACGCGCCTGCGGAAGATTCCGATCAGGCGCAGAAAGTAAGGGGATAACTGAATAGCGTATCAACGAGACCTTAGCACAGGTGGGACCGCCGCCCGGTCGGCAGCGGCCCCACCCGTATCTCCGGCACCGGCGCCGGGCGGACGCGCCCGGTGGTGCCGGGGGGACTCAGGCCAGGGGCCCCGTCACCGGCTCCACCGCGGCCACGACCCGGCCGGCCCGCACGAAGGCGTCCGCCGCGGCCAGGTCGGGCGCGAGGAAGCGGTCGGGGCCGGGACCCTGGACGCCGGCCGCGCGCACGGCCTCGATGACCGCCCGCGACGCCGGGGCCGGGGCCAGTCCCTCGCGCAGCTCGATCGCGCGGGTGGCGGCGTACAGCTCGATGGCGATGATCCGGGTGAGGTTGTCCACGGCCGTCCGCAGTTTGCGCGCCGCCGACCAGCCCATCGAGACGTGGTCCTCCTGCATCGCGGAGGAGGGGATGGAGTCCGCGGAGGCCGGTACGGCGAGCCGCTTCATCTCGCTGACCAGCGCGGCCTGCGTGTACTGGGCGATCATCAGGCCCGAGTCGACGCCGGCGTCGTCCGCGAGGAACGGCGGCAGCCCGTGCGAGCGGTTCTTGTCGAGCAGGCGGTCGGTGCGGCGCTCGGCGATGGAGCCGAGGTCGGCCGCGGCGATGGCGAGGAAGTCGAGGACGTACGCCACCGGGGCGCCGTGGAAGTTGCCGTTCGACTCGACGCGCCCGTCGGGCAGGACCACCGGGTTGTCGACGGCGGAGGCGAGTTCGCGCTCGGCGACCGTGCGGGCGTGGGCGAGGGTGTCGCGTCCGGCGCCCGCGACCTGCGGGGCGCAGCGCACGGAGTACGCGTCCTGCACGCGCGGCGCGTCGTCCTGGTGGTGGCCGGTGAGCTGCGAACCCTTCAACACCGCCAGCATGTTGGCGGCGGAGGCGCCCTGCCCGGGGTGCGGGCGGATGGCGTGCAGCTCGGGGGCGAGGACCTTGTCCGTGCCGAGCAGGGCCTCCAGGGAGAGGGCCGCGGTGACGTCGGCGGACTTGTAGAGCGTGTCCAGGTCGGCGAGGGCCATGACGAGCATGCCGAGCATGCCGTCGGTGCCGTTGAGAAGGGCGAGGCCCTCCTTCTCGCGCAGCTCGACGGGGGCGATGCCGTGCTCGGCGAGCAGTTCGCCCGCGGGCCGGACGACCCCGTCGGGGCCCTCGGCGTCCCCCTCGCCCATCAGCGTCAGCGCGCAGTGCGAGAGCGGGGCGAGGTCGCCGGAGCAGCCGAGCGAGCCGTACTCGTGGACGACGGGGGTGATGCCCGCGTTCAGGATGTCGGCCATGGTCTGCGCGACCTCGGGCCGTACGCCCGTGCGTCCCGAGCAGACGGTCTTCAGCCGCAGGAACATCAGCGCGCGGACCACCTCGCGCTCCACGCGCGGGCCCATCCCGGCCGCGTGCGAGCGGACGATGTTGCGCTGGAGCTGGGCGCGGAGTTCCGGGCTGATGTGCCGGGTCGCGAGGGCGCCGAAGCCCGTCGAGACGCCGTACACGGGGTCCGGTTTGGCGGCCAGCGCCTCCACGATCCCGCGGGCCGCGGCGAGGGCCGCCACCGCCTCGCCGGAGAGCTCGATCCGGGCGCCGCCGCGCGCCACGGCGAGTACGTCGGACGCGGTCACGCCCGACGTCCCCACCACCACAGTGTGCATATCCATATTCAGGAGCGTACGCAGTGAATTCCTCGATGTCACTAGTGGGTGGCCGGTTGACCCCTTACTCCGAGGTACGTCACGAAGGCGCCCTCGCGTCCCGGGCGCACCCGCCCGATCAGGGCCGCGGTTCATGCCGGCCCCGGAAGCGGCGGCGCTCCGCGGCTGCGGGCGGCGGGGTGTCCGCGAGGCGCACGACGGGGTCGTCCGGACCCTCGCGCCCGGCGACCACCGGCCTCGTGGCCCGCACGGCCTTCGCTCGGTACTGGGCGGCGTCGGCCAGCCGGAAGAGCCGGCGGGCGGACCGTACGGGCCCGATCGGGTCCTCGGTGGAGGCGACCCCGCAGGCCACGCCGTCGCCGAGTTCCAGCTCGGCCGCCCGCCGGCACAGCTCGTCGGCGATGCGGACGACCTCGTCGGAGGCGGGCCCGACCGCGAGCAGGCAGAACTCGTCGCCGCCGAGGCGGGCCGCCAGGGCGCCCGGGAGCATCGCCCCGCACAGCGACAGCACGGACCCGAAACGTTCCAGCAGGCGGTCGCCCACGGCGTGCCCGCGGGTGTCGTTGACCCGCTTGAGCCCGTTCAGGTCACAGACGACGAGGCTGACCACGGCGCCGTCCCGCCGGTGCAGCTCGACGGCCTCGTCGAGGCGTACGTCGACGGCGCGGCGGTTGGCCAGGCCGGTCAGCGCGTCGGTGAACGCGAGCCGGCGAGCCTCCTCCAGACGCTCGGTCTGGGCGATGCCGGCGGCCACGACGGAGGCCAGCACGGTGGCGAAGTCGGCGTCGCCGCCGTCGAAGACGGGGTCGCCCGTGCGGCGGGCCACGTACAGCTCCCCCCAGGCGCGGCCGTGCAGGACGATCGGCGCGACGACGCAGCAGCCGCGGCCGCGCCTGCGCAGGGCGGCGACCCGCTGGTGGCAGTACCCGGCGCGGCCCCCGGCCGGGCCCTCCGCCGTCTCCACCCAGGCGTTGGGCTCGCCGCCGCACGCCCAGCGCTCGTGCAGGAACTCGGTGATCTCCGGGAACTGGTGCACGGGGTAGGACTCCCCGTCGGGGAACTCCTCCTCGTCGGCCGCGCGCTCGCCCACGTTGACCAGGACGCGCAGCCTGCCGAGTTCGCGCTCCCACACGGAGAGCGCGGCGAAGCTGCCGGACAGCGCGCGGCACGCGCCGAGCGCTGCGGCCCGCCAGGACTCCCGCGGGCTGTGCGCCGCCGCCATCCCCTGCGCCAGCGCCACCACGGCCCTCAGCCGAATGTCCTCACCCATCACCACAGGCTAGGTAAATTTCCGACAATTAGGGCGATCAGTGCGCCGAACAGCCGCCCGACTGGCCGTGGCGCCCCACCCACCGGTCGGCACGACCACCATCGCGGACACGACGACGCCGGTAGGCCGTCTGGGCGCGGCATGAACATGGCCACCCCCTGGCGGGGCCGGCGTCCCCACCACGGGGGTGCGACGGGGGGAAGGTCCGTCCGGGCGGTACCGGCACCGCCGTGGGACGGAAAACACTCAGGCCCGCCCCTGAAGCGCGGCACCAGCATGGGCAGCCCGACGCCCGGCCGCCGACGTCCCTGTCCCGGGGCGCGGCGCGGGGAAACCGGCCCGCCGGGCCCCGCGACCGCCGCGGCCCGGAAAACACCAGCCCCCTGACGCGCGGCATCAAGGCGGCCGCCTGTAGCCCGGTCGGCGGCGCCCCACCCCGGAGGCGCGACGCGGGGAACATGGGCCGCCGGACGCTGTGACCACCGCGGCCCGAAGACACGCAAGGCCGCCCTGAAGCGCGGCACCAGCATGGCCGCCCGGCCCCCGGCGCCCCCATCCATCCGGGCGCGCGGCGCGGGAGCCTCCGCCCGCCGGGCGGGACGGCCACCACCGCGGGACCGACGGCACCGGGAGGCCGCCCCCGGCGCGCGGCATTTGGCGCGACCGCCCGACACCCGGCCGGCCACGCCCTCACCAACGGGGCCCGACTCCCCTGGGCTCGCGGGCGCCTCGCCAGGGCGGCCCGCGGTCAGGGCACCGGCGTCGCAGGGGTCACTCGCCCGGCCACTGCGGGTCCCGCTTCTCGTTGAAGGCCGCGACTCCTTCCGCGCGGTCGCCGGAGAAGGCGACCGAGCGCCAGGCGGCGTCCTCGACCTCCAGGCCCGCCCGCAGGTCGAGGCCGTGGCCCAGCCGCAGCGCGCGCTTGGCGGCCCGCAGGCCGACCGGCGAGTTCGCGGCGATCCGGGCGGCGAGCGCGAGCGCCTCCTCGCGGTCCCGGCCCTCGTCCACCAGCTCGTCGACCAGGCCCAGCTCCCGCGCCTCCTCGGCCCGCAGCCGCCGCGCGGTGAAGATCAGCTCCGCCGCGCGGGCCGCGCCCACCCGGCGGGGCAGCAGCTGCGTACCGCCGCCGCCGGGGATCACCCCGACCGACACCTCGGGCAGCCCGAGGACGGCGGTGCGGTCGGCCACGATCAGGTCGCAGGACAGCGCGAGCTCGAAACCGCCGCCCAGCGCGAACCCGTGCACGGCGGCGACGGTGGGCATCGGCAGCTCCAGCACCCCGGTGTACGCGGCCCGCGCCACGGGACGCTGGCGCAGCAGATCGGCGTCGCTGAAGGAGTTGCGCTCCTTGAGGTCGGCGCCGACGCAGAAGGCCCGCTCGTGCGTGGAGGTCAGCACGACCACCCGTACGTCGCGGTCGGCGGCGAGGGCGTCGCAGGCCCCGGCGACGGAGCGCGCCATGTCCGTGGACACCGCGTTCATCGCCTTGGGCCGGTCGAGCGCGAGCTCCGCGACATGCCCGTGCCGCCGTACGGCGACGAACTCCCCGAACCGCCGCTCGTCCCCTTGCTCCGCCATGACGCCCTCCTGGTTAACGCGGGTTAACACCGACGTCCCGATCATCGCAGCCGGGGCCGCCGAGGAAAAGGCGTCCCGTCCCGCCCGGCTCCTCGTTCGGGTGACACGGGCCCCGACTCCGCCCGTACGCCCGCAAGCCGCGCATAACCTGCGCACCGCTACAGCGCATCGGGGGGCGCCGACGCACCGGGAGGGACCGGCATGACGGAAACAGCGGAAGCGACACCACCGCCGGACACGGCGCCGACGGCACCGCCGACGGGCGGGGAGGCGCCCCGGGACCGCCTCGCGCCGTGGACGCGCCCCGTGCGGGGACGTCACCGCAGGCCACGGCCGCGCCGGACCCTGGTCGCGGTCGGCGGTCTCGCCCTCGCCGCCGGTGCGCTGAGCCTCGTACGGCTCACGCCCGATCCGCTGGGCGGGGGTGCCGGGCGGGTCGAGGCCGGGCCCCACGGGACCGGCGCCGCCAGCGACCCGGCGGGCAACGCCGCCGCCACCGTCGAGCCGACGCCCACGACCGGTACCGCTGCTCCTTCGGCGAGCACCGTGATGGGCGGGGCGGGTGCCACCCCGACCTCGGGGGCGACGGCCGTGCCGACGTCCGCCACGGGCACGCCCCCGCCGTCCCGGCCCGTGGACCCGGCGGCCGGCCGGACCGGCATCCCGGAGGGTCCCGCGGACCCCGTGACCTCCGCGCCGCCGGCCCCGTCGAGGCCGCCCGCCACGTCCGCCGCGCCGCGGCCCGCCCCGAGCCGCAGCACGCGCGCACCGGACCCGGGCCCGGACGACCCGGGCCTGTGCGTGCCGGTGATCGGCCTGTGCGTCGACCCGCTGGCTAGGGTGCCGCGCCCCGTCGGGTGAGCAGCCAGGGCTCCACGACGCCGAGGCCGCGCACGGGCCGCTGCCACATCGGCTGGAGCGCGAAGCGGTAGGTGGGCGGCTCCTCGCCCTCCTTCTCCGCGGCGGCCGCGGCCTCGGCGGCCTCCGCCTCGGAGGCGGGCGCCTCGCCGGTGCGGACCAGTTCCTCCGCGAAGGCCCCGTCCACCAGGACGGCGTCCCGCGGCGCTATCGACGTGAGCCGGCTCGCCAGGTTCACCGTCGTGCCGAAGACGTCGCCCATCCGGGTGGTCACGGTGCCGAAGGCGATGCCGACGCGCAGCTCCGGCATCGTCTCGTCGTTCGCCATCGTCTCGATGAGGCGCAGGGCGATCTCGGCGGCCACTCCGGCGTCGTCCGCCGCGTAGAGCACCTCGTCGCCCAGGGTCTTGATGAGCCGGCCGCCGTGCGCGGCGACCAGGTCGGCCGCGGTGGTCTCGAAGGCCTCGACGAGTTCGCCGAGCTCCTCCTCCTCCATCCGGCGGGTCAGCCGGGTGAACCCGACGAGGTCCGCGAAGCCGACGGCCAGCCGCCGGTCGACCATCTCCTCGTCGTCCGCGGCCTGGACGACCCGGCCGGTCGCGGCGGCGAGCTGGCGCCGCCACACGTACACGATGAACTCCTCCAGCTCGGGCAGGAGCAGCTCGACCAGGGGGTACGTCACCTCGGTGCGGGTCATGCCCGGCTCGGGCGGCTCGGTCAGGCCCTCCAGGAAGGAGTCGATCTGCCACTCGGCGAGCCGCGCCGTCGTCTGCCCGGTCGAGCGGGCCACCTGCACGGCCATCGCCTCGCTCAGCAGTCCCGCCTCGACGAGACCGGCGAGGCGGCGCAGGGCGAGGACGTCCGCCTCGGTGAGCGCCTTGGCCTGGCCGATGTCGGCGAAGCCCATGGCCCGCCAGAAACGGGACGCCAGTTCCATGGAGACGCCCGCGCTGCGGGCCGCCTGGAAGGGGGTGTAGCGGCGCTCGGCGCCGAGGATGAGCTGTTCGAGCCGCAGGGCGAGCGGGTCGCCCTCGCCCTGGTCGTCCTCGGAGTCCACCCGGTCGTGCGCCTCGGACCGGCCGGCCGGTGCGTCCGTACGCCCGTGCGCGTCGGTGCGGCCTCGCGGCGCAGGGGCGGCCTGCCCGGCGGTGCGCGCCGGCCCGGCGTCGGGATCGGGGTGTGCACCCGTGCCGGAGCCCGTGTCGTCGACGGTCACGCCTGCTGCCCTTCCGATCTGCCGCGGTCAGGTATCGACCGCGCTCAACTCTACGGCAGGTGTGCGCTGGCTCACTCCTGACTCGTACGGTCCTGGGGCCGGCCTCGAAACCTTTCGCTCCGGCCGCCGCCTCCCGCGCCGACCTGGGACTCCTGCCCCGGGCTCCGCTTCTCGAACGCCCGGGGTCCGGTGAACGGCGGCCCCGGTTCAGGCGGGCCGCAGGTGCACGATGTCCCCCGCGCCCACCGGCTGCTGCACGCCCTCGCCGGTGGCCAGCACCAGGCGCCCGTCCCCGTCGACGGCCACCGCCTCACCGGTGATGGACGTGTCCCCGGGGAGTTCGGCCCGGACCACTCGCCCCAGCGTCGCGCACCCGGCGGTGTACGTCTCCTGCAGACCCGACGCCCCGGGGTCGCCGCCCGCCGCCCGCCATCTGCCGTACCACTCCTCCAGCGAGCGCAGCAGGGACCGCAGGATCGTGTCGCGGTCCGTGGAGACGGCACCGGCGAGGGCGAGCGACCCGGCGCCGGGCACCGGGAGTTCGTCCTTGCGCAGGGTGACGTTGAGGCCGATACCGATGACGACACCGTCGGTGCCGGCGCGCTCGGCGAGGATGCCGCCGGCCTTGCGCTCCTCGCCGTCGACGGTGACCAGGAGGTCGTTGGGCCACTTGAGTGCCGTGTCCACGCCCGCGGAGCGCGGCAGGGCCGTCGCGACGGCGACACCGGCGAGCAGCGGCAGCCAGCCCCAGCGCTCGACGGGTACCTCGGCGGGCCTCAGCAGCACGGAGAAGAAGAGCCCGGAGCGGGCCGGAGCGGTCCACCGGCGGTCGAGCCGGCCGCGCCCCGCGTGCTGCTCCTCGGCGACGAGGACGGCGCCCTCGGCAGGCGTTCCGGGCCGTCCTGCCAGGTCGGTGTTGGTGGAGCCGGTCGCGGGTACCACGTCGAGCGAGGACCACAGACCGCCTTCCCGGACCAGCGCCCGGCGCAGGGCGGTGGCGTTCAGGGGCGGACGGTCCAGGTCCGACCAGCGGCTCGCGCGCGGGCCGTCGCCGGGCTCGTCGTGCGCGTCTGAGGAATCTCGCGGCGTCATGCAACCCACCCTAGGTGTGGTAAACGCCGCACTGCCGAACGGTATCCGCGCCACTACCCTACGAGTCAGTAGCAAACCCCTGAGCACGTCACCCTCACGTCCCCACTGAGCAGGCAGGGAGCCGCATCCCGATGTCCGAGCCGGAAGAGCTGCACCACCCCGACATCCACACCACCGCGGGCAAGCTCGCGGATCTGCAGCGGCGCATCCAAGAGGCGACGCACGCCGGCTCGGAGCGCGCCGTCGAGAAGCAGCACGCCAAGGGCAAGCTGACAGCGCGTGAGCGCATCGAACTCCTCCTCGACGAGGACTCCTTCGTGGAGCTGGACGAGTTCGCGCGGCACCGCTCGACCGACTTCGGCATGGAGAAGAACCGCCCGTACGGCGACGGTGTCGTCACCGGGTACGGCACGGTCGACGGCCGCCCCGTCGCCGTGTTCTCGCAGGACTTCACCGTCTTCGGCGGCGCCCTGGGCGAGGTCTTCGGGCAGAAGATCATGAAGGTGATGGACTTCGCGCTGAAGACGGGCTGCCCGGTCATCGGCATCAACGACTCCGGCGGCGCCCGCATCCAGGAGGGCGTCAGCGCGCTCGGGATGTACGGCGAGATCTTCCGCCGCAACACCCATGCCTCGGGCGTGATCCCGCAGATCAGCCTGGTCGTCGGCCCCTGTGCGGGCGGCGCCGTCTACTCGCCGGCGATCACCGACTTCACGATCATGGTCGACCAGACCTCGCACATGTTCATCACCGGCCCGGACGTCATCAAGACGGTGACCGGTGAGGACGTCGGCTTCGAGGAGCTGGGCGGCGCCCGCACGCACAACTCCGCGTCCGGTGTGGCCCACCACATGGCGGGCGACGAGAAGGACGCCATCGAGTACGTCAAGCAGCTGCTGTCGTACCTGCCGTCCAACAACCTCAGCGAGGCGCCGGTCTTCCCCGAGGAGGCGGACCTGACGCCGACGGACGAGGACCGCGAGCTCGACACGATCGTGCCGGACAGCGCGAACCAGCCGTACGACATGCACACCGTGATCGAACACGTCCTGGACGACGCCGAGTTCTTCGAGACGCAGGCGCTGTTCGCGCCCAACATCCTCACCGGCTTCGGCCGGGTCGAGGGCCAGCCGGTGGGCATCGTCGCCAACCAGCCGATGCAGTTCGCGGGCTGCCTGGACATCGACGCGAGCGAGAAGGCCGCGCGGTTCGTGCGCACCTGCGACGCCTTCAACGTCCCGGTGCTCACCTTCGTGGACGTGCCGGGCTTCCTGCCGGGCGTCGACCAGGAGCACACCGGCATCATCCGCCGCGGCGCCAAGCTGATCTACGCGTACGCCGAGGCGACCGTCCCGCTGATCACCATCATCACCCGCAAGGCCTTCGGCGGCGCCTACGACGTCATGGGCTCCAAGCACCTGGGCGCCGACCTCAACCTGGCGTGGCCGACGGCGCAGATCGCGGTGATGGGCGCGCAGGGCGCGGTGAACATCCTGCACCGCCGCACCATCGCGGCCGCGGAGTCCGAAGGGGACGGCGAGGCGACCCGGGCGCGGCTCATCCAGGAGTACGAGGACGCCCTCCTCAACCCGTACACGGCGGCCGAGCGCGGCTACATCGACGGTGTGATCATGCCGTCCGACACCCGTGCCCAAGTCGTCCGGGGGCTCCGCCAGCTGCGGACGAAGCGCGCGTCCCTGCCGCCGAAGAAGCACGGCAACATCCCCCTCTAGGCCCCCTGGGAGCGGTCATGACGATCAAGGTCGTACGGGGCAATCCGACCCCGGAGGAGCTGGCCGCCGCACTCGCGGTGGTCCGGGCGCGCGCCGCGGCGGCGGACACGCCGTCCGGCGCGCCCCGTGAACGGGAGGCGTGGGCGGACCCGGCGCGGCTGGCGCTGCGCCGGACGCCGGCGCCGGGCCCGCGGGCGTGGGGCCGTACGTACTGGCCCGGATAGCGCCCGTCCGCCTTCTCAGAGCAGTTCCGCGACGGCCTCGGCCATCACCGCGTACCCGGCGTCGTTCGGGTGCAGGTGGTCGCCGAAGTCGTACGCGGGGTGCAGCCGGTCCGGGTCCGCCGGGCCGGCGAGCACCGCCGCGAGGTCCACCACCGCGTCCCACTCCCCCGAGGCGCGGATCCACTCGTTCACCTCGTGGCCCACCTTCGCCGCGTGCTCGCCCCAGTGGTCGGAGCCGCCGAACGGCAGCAGGGTCGAGCCGATCACCCGCAGGCCGCGTGCGCGGGCCTGCCGTATCAACGCCCGGTGGCCGTCGATCAGTTCGTCCGCCTCGACGACCGGCGCCGGGTGGTACGTGGGCTGTTCGCGGGTCTCACCGAACCCGATGTCATTGAGCCCCAGGAGCACGACGAGGGTGTCGACGCCCGGGTGCCGCAGGACGTCCCGGGCCAGCCGGCGGACGCCCCGTTCGCCGTACCAGGCGGAGTCGTTGAGCAGCAGGTTCCCGCCGATGCCCGCGTTGAGCACGGGCCGTCCGGTGCGCCCCGCGAGCGCGTCGGACCAGCGGCGGTCGGCGCCCGGGGTCGAGCCGAAGCCGTCCGTGACGGAGTCCCCGAAGAGGGCGACGGCGTCGCCGCCGCCCGCGTCGACCTCGACGGCCGACAGGAAGTACCAGGACTCGTCGGTCTCCTCGAAGCCGTCGCCCGTGACGTCCTCCAGCAGGTCGCCCGGACCGCGGTGGCCGGTCGTGAACGCCTGTGCGTGAAAGGTCGCGGGGCCGGTGACGGCGTCGAAGTACAGGGTCACGGTCAGTGACTGCCCCGCCTCCAGCGTGAGCCCCGCCGGGTCACTGAGCACATCGCCGCGCGCGGGGACGGTGACCTCGTACGCACCCTCGAAGGCGAGCCGCCGGACCGAGCCGGGCTCGACGGCGGCACCCGCGGCCGTACGGGCGACCGTGGCGCCCGCGATCCGCAGGGGCGAGAGCCCGTAGTCGTTGGAGAGGCGGACGCGGAGACGGTCGCCGCCCGCGGTGACGCGGACGGTCTGGCGCAGCGACTGACGCCAGAAACCCTCGCGTGACCGGTTGGGCGTGAAGCCCTCGGCGGGGAGCTGGGGCGCTGCGGTCCAGGCGGTGGTGAACACAGGCGTTCCTCTCTAAAAGGCACCGGAGTTCCTTTAGCGACGCCCCTGACGGTAGCAGGCAGTGACGCGTAAGGGAACGACAGAACCGTTTAGGGAAGTTGAGTATGCGTACTCAGGCGCTCCGGATCCCGCCGCCGCACGATCGGGGACATGCTGTGGTCCGACCCCGAGAACGAGCCGCCCGAGGAACTGCGCGACATGCAGGACATGCTGCGCCGCCTCGGTGTCCTCATGGCGCTCGCGATCATGGTCGCGATGATCGTCCTCGGTCTCGGCTGACCGCGCACCGCGCGGCCCGGGACGCACCCGGCGGCGCCGATACCCTGGCGGCATGACCGATCAGCCACGCCGCCGCCTCGTGCTCGCCTCCCAGTCCCCCGCCCGGCTCGGCCTGCTGCGGCAGGCCGGACTCGCTCCCGAGGTGATCGTGAGCGGCTTCGACGAGGACAGCGTCACCGCCCCGACGCCCGCCGAACTCGCCCTCGCGCTCGCCGAGGCGAAGGCGTCCGTCGTCGCGGCGCGGCCCGAGGTCCAGGGCGCGCTCGTGATCGGCTGCGACTCGGTCCTCGACCTGGACGGAGAGGCGCTCGGCAAGCCCGCCGACGCCGAGGAGGCCACCGCGCGCTGGAAGGCGATGCGCGGCCGGGCGGGAACGCTCCAGACCGGGCACTGCGTCTACGACACGACGGCCAAGCGGTACGTGTCGGCGACGGCGTCCACCGTGGTGCGCTTCGGCGAGCCCACCGACGCCGAGATCGCCGCGTACGTCGCCTCGGGCGAACCCCTCCACGTGGCCGGGGCGTTCACCCTCGACGGCCGCTCGGCCCCGTTCGTCGAGGGCATCGACGGCGACCACGGCAACGTCATCGGCATCTCGCTGCCCACGGTGCGCCGGCTGCTCGCCGAACTGGGCGTCGGCATCACGGAGTTGTGGACGCCGCGGGACAGGTGATCAGCCCGCCGTGGGGGCCGGGGGCGCCGTGACCGGCGCTCCCCCGCCGTCCCCGGCGCCCTTCTCCGGCGGCGCGGCCGCCGGGCCCGGGCGGCGGTCGTACGCCACCAGGACGAGCACGATCAGCCCGAGCACCACCATCATGAAGACGAACGCGCCCCAGCCGACCAGCCCCACGGCGAAGGCGCCGAGCAGCGCGTGCACCACGGCGGCGCTGATCAGCAGGATGCGGCCGATGCCGGCCGGGGGCCGGTCGCGCAGCGCCACCATCAGCGCGGCCAGACCGCACAGCGCGAAGTACAGGCCGAAGACCAGCCCTCCGGCCTTCGAGGAGACGGACATCTTGTGCGGGTCGAGCCCGGCCAGGGACATGTCCTGCCGGTCGACCACCATGCCCAGGTACCAGTTCAGCAGCGCGATACCGAACGCCTCCACGAAGAGCACGATCGCCGCCACCCACGCCGCCGGTCTGCGCACCACCGGTCCCCACCCACTTCCGCGTGCTGTTACCCCAAGTACGTTCGAGACAAGCGAACGCTACTAACGGGTAAACCGCGGGACAAGGGCCCGGCGCAGGGCAAAGAATCATTGGGCCATTCGTAGGGACTCCACAAAGAAACCCTGTGGGGCGCAGCACGCTCTCACAGAGACCTTGGCCACACCGGAGGGCTAGGGTTCAGGGGAGGATTCCTGCGTACCGCGGTGCGACAAGGGATTTCGCAGGCTGAGCGAGCCTCGAATCACGCTCCGTGTGGGCAAGCTCACCATTGGGGACGGGTCGAAAGGTCGTGTCGGCTGTCCCTAAACTCGGCTTGTTTCAAGGAGGGAGTCATCGTGCGCAAGGTGCTCATCGCCAACCGTGGCGAAATCGCTGTCCGCGTGGCCCGGGCGTGCCGGGATGCCGGGATCGCGAGTGTGGCCGTCTACGCG